>JAPLOT010000004.1 GCA_026400595.1 Alphaproteobacteria bacterium
CTCCCGGCCGGGCAACAATTGACGGCAGAGGCAGGTCCCGAGGGCGCGCAGGTCTGGCTCAAGGATGCCCCGCTGCAACACTCAGACATCCTGCCGATGCCGGCTTGAACCGAAGCAAGAGAAGATAATGACAACGACGCGTGTAGCCATCATAGGCGGTGGGCTGGCCGGACTGAACGCCGCGCGCCTGCTGCATCGCGCAGGCATTTCGTTTCAACTGTTCGAGGCGCGCGATCGCCTTGGCGGCCGCATCCTGACCGTGGACGAAGCAGGAAGCCCAGCTGAGGATGGGTTTGACCTCGGCCCTTCATGGTTCTGGCCCGAGATGCAGCCAGCTCTCAACAACCTTGTCACCGAACTCGGCCTTCCGGCTTTTGCACAGTATAGCAACGGCGATACGCTATTCGAACGCACAGCGCGCGACGAGCCGCGCCGCCTACCCGGCATGGCACAACAACCGCAGTCGATGCGACTGGCCGGTGGCAGCGCCGCGGTGATCCGAACGCTGGCCTCAGGCCTGCCAGACGGGGCGCTGAATACTGGCGCCTCCGTGACCAGGTTGCGCCTGACGGACCTCGGGGTCGACGTGACCGTCGAGAAGAGTGGCCAGCGGCCGGAACGGATCATCTTCAGCCAGGTGGTCGCCGCAATGCCGCCGCGCCTTCTAGCGACCGTTATCCGATGGGACCCTGCGCCTGATCCAGCCCCACTCGATCTCTGGCATGGCACACCCACCTGGATGGCCCCGCATGCGAAGTTCTTCGCCGTCTATGATCGCCCTTTCTGGCGCGATGCGGGCCTGTCGGGCACGGCGCAGAGCATGGTTGGCCCCCTCGCCGAGATTCATGACGCGACCACCGCCTCAGGCAAGGCAGCACTCTTTGGCTTTGTCGGCATCCCGGCCGCCCAGCGAAAGAGCATCGGGCGAAACATCCTCATCCGTGGCGCAGTCCAGCAACTCATCCGCATGTTCGGTCCCGAGGCCAGCCTTCCGCGCGCCACCCTTCTGAAGGACTGGGCCGATGACAGGCTGACAGCAACGTCGGCCGATATTGCCACCAACGGTCATCCGTCAGCCTCTGGCGCGGAGTGGATCACCGGTGCATGGGCAGGTCGCTTGCTCTTGGCAGGAAGCGAAACCAGCGAAACAGACCCTGGTTACCTGAACGGAGCGGTCGAAGCGTCGACGCGAGCCATACAAGCTTTCTGTGGCCATGCTTCCTTGCGCGTAGCAAACAAACTGCGCCGGCTGTGACTCTCGTCAGTTCATGTGGGTATCGGCCACCAGCCCCAGAAGTCTTCATTCCGCAGCCCGCGCGGGTGGCTGCGCCACCCCGATCGGCTTCGCCGCCAGCGCTGGCGCCGAGGCCGCCCACGCACTAACATTCAAGTCGGACCACCCAATGGGGGCTGATCACATTGCGCACCAACTGGCAGCCCTATGTCGAGCAAATGCTCGAAATCATTGGCGCTGAACCTTTGCTGCGCAACACCGCCAGCGCCGAGGGGCACGGCTACGCGCCCCAGCCCGACTACCGCCCGCTCACCAAGTTTGAAAACCGTGGCCTCAAACCCGGCCATGGCGTGTGGGACTTGGTGATCAAGGGGAACTGAGCGATGCACATCCCGACACGCCACGGCGTGGGCCCCACTGGCGTATTCCTGCCCGCTGGCCCCTGGCCCACGGTGCTGGATTTTCTGGTCGAGCGCATGCCCCACATCTCGCGCGAAGCATGGACCGAGCGCCTGCGCAGCCAATCG
>JAPLOT010000168.1 GCA_026400595.1 Alphaproteobacteria bacterium
GCCGAAGAACTCGGCGAACATCAGCTTGGGATCGGCTCCCTTGCCGATGCAGTGGCCGTGGCCGCGATGGGTGGAGGTGATGAAGTCGCTGGGCCGCAGGGCCATGGTGGCGCCGACGGCCGAGGCCTCCTGGCCGATGGAGAGATGCATGGTGCCGTGGATGAGCCCGCGCATATAGGCTTCTTCCGCACCCTCCTCGAAGCGCCGGATGAGATACATGCGCTTGAGCGACTGCTTCAGGGCGTCGGCATCGAACTGCCTGTAGAAGGGCCGGACATTGGCCTTGATATCCATCTTCACGTGCGCGCGTTCCTTCACCATGACAGTCCACTGGCCGCAGACGGCAGCGCATCCCGGAAGCGCACTTGGGGCAGGCGCAGATCACATAACGGAGGATGAGCGGGCACCGAATACGGGCCTCCAATTCTAGGTTCAATTAGATACTTTTGGCCTCACGGAAGTCAATAAGTAATATTATGAAGAATTGCATCGTAAACACGGGCCATCAATCACCAATCGATGGTGCAACGCACAAAATTCTGCGGCGCAACATGGCATTCATTGATCCTGATGCCGTCCTTTTGTCGAGAAATCTGACACAAATGGATTCCAATCTTGAAAGTGTGTCAGTTCTGTGGGACTGATCGCGGAACGATCCCGGCAGCCGGGGAAGTAGACCGGGAGGGCGAATGGCGTCGATTACGCTGGAGAAGATCACCAAGGCCTGGGGCGCGATCAAGGGCGTCGATGCGATCGACCTCGAGATTCGCGACAAGGAGTTCATGGTTTTCCTTGGCCCTTCGGGCTGCGGCAAGACCACGACCATGCGGATGATCGCGGGCCTCGAGGATCCGACCGAGGGCAACATCATCATTGACGGCGAGACGGTGAATGAGGTCGACGCGCGCGACCGCGACGTGGCCATGGTGTTCCAGAGCTATGTGGAACTCGGAGAATTGCTGGACCGAAAGCCCAAGGCGCTCTCGGGCGGCCAGCGCCAGCGCGCGGCACTGGCCCGCGCCGTGGTGCGCCACCCGCAGGTCTTTCTCATGGACGAGCCGCTGTCAAACCTCGATGCCAAGCTGCGCCTGTCCATGCGCGGCCAGCTCAAGCATATCCAGCGCAAGCTGCAGACAACGACCGTCTATGTGACTCATGACCAGATCGAGGCCATGACGCTGGCCGACCGCATCGCCATCATGGACAAGGGGAAGATCCAGCAGTTGGGCACGCCCGACGAGGTCTACAACAATCCTGCGACCATCGTCGTGGCGGGCTTCATCGGATCCACGCCGATGAACCTGATCAAGGGCGACATCGAGAATGGAACCTTCGTCGCGCCTGGCACGCATGTCGCGAAGGCCGGCAAGGGCAGCCGCAAGAACGTGGTGCTGGGCATCCGTCCCGAGGACGTCAGCGTCGTCGCCAAGTCGAAGGGCAATTTCACAGCGCCGCTCTTCACGCTGGAGCCAACCGGCGATCAGACTCTTGCCGCCGCGCGCAACGATGCGCAAATGGTGGTGGCCCGTGCCGCGCGCGACTTCCGCCAGGAGATTGGCAGCGACATCTCCTTCGCCTTCGCGCCTGATCGGATCTATCTCTTCGACGGCGCATCGGGCGCGCGCATCTGATCCTCAGAAGGTGATCACCGACCGGATCGACTTGCCCTGATGCATCAGGTCGAAGGCCTCGTTGATTTTCTCCAGCGGCAGGATGTGCGTGATCATCGGATCGATCTCGATCTTGCCGTTCATGTACCAGTCGACGATCTTCGGCACGTCGGTGCGGCCGCGCGCGCCACCAAAGGCAGTGCCGCGCCACGAACGTCCGGTGACCAGCTGGAAGGGCCGTGTCGAAATCTCCTGGCCGGCACCGGCCACGCCGATGATGATCGACTCGCCCCAGCCCTTGTGCGCGCATTCAAGCGCGATGCGCATGACCTTCACGTTGCCGATGCATTCGAAGGTGTAGTCGGCGCCACCGCCGGTCAGCTCGACGAGGTGCGCCACGAGATCGCCCGCGACCTTCGACGGGTTGACGAAATGGGTCATGCCGAAGCGCCGGCCCCAGGCCTCGCGGTCATCGTTGAGATCGACGCCCACGATCACGCTGGCACCGGCAAGCCGCAGGCCCTGGATCACGTTGAGGCCAATGCCGCCCAGTCCGAAGACCACGCAGTTGGAACCCACCTCCACCTTGGCGGTGTTGATCACCGCGCCCACGCCGGTGGTGACGCCGCAGCCGATATAGCAGATCTTGTCGAAGGGCGCGTCGCTGCGGACCTTGGCCAGTGCAATCTCGGGCAGCACCGAGTAATTCGAGAAGGTCGAGCAGCCCATGTAGTGATGGACGGGCTTGCCCTTGTAGGAGAATCGCGAGGTACCGTCCGGCATCAGTCCCTTACCCTGGGTAGCTCGGATCTTCTGGCAGAGGTTGGTCTTGGGGTTCAGGCAGTACTCGCACTCGCGGCACTCCGGCGTATAGAGCGGTATGACGTGGTCGCCGGGTTTCAGCGAGGTGACGCCCGGCCCGACCTCGACCACGACGCCAGCGCCTTCGTGGCCCATGATGGCAGGAAACAGCCCTTCCGGATCGGCACCCGAGATCGTGAAATCGTCCGTGTGGCAGACACCGGTGGCCTTGATCTCGACCAGGACTTCGCCAGCCTTCGGCCCCTCCACGTCGACCTCGACGATTTCAAGCGGCTGACCAGCGGCAAAGGCGACGGCGGCACGAGATTTCATGGTGAGAGATCCTAAAGTCATAAGAGGTCATTCGTGGCCGCCTCATCGCGTGGTGGCCTTGTGCCCGGTGCTAAATGAGGAAGGCGCGACGGCCGAGACAGCCGTCGCGCCATGATCGTGTTCAGGCCGCCTGATAGACGCGCTGCTGTACCAGCAACGAGTTCTTCAGCTGGCGGATTGTCTTGGCACCGGCGAGAACGGCCAGGTCGAGCAGCGGCTCGAGCAGGATGACCAGCATGTAGGCGCCGCCGAAGGCCAAGATGTTGCCGATGTTCTCGGCGGTGAAGCCGTGGCCATACAGCGCCCAGAAGGCCACCCAGGCGACGATTCCGCCCTGATAGCTGGTCGACAGGGCAAGGGCCTGACGGTAGCTCAGCTCCACATAAGGCGTGTTTTCGG
>JAPLOT010000469.1 GCA_026400595.1 Alphaproteobacteria bacterium
GAGACGTCGTCCACAGCCTTGAATGTGCCGTAGAGTTTGCTCACCCGCTCAAGTTCAACGTCGGCAGCCATGGCTTCGATGTTCTCGAAATAAAAGGATGCCGGTCAAGACCCGGCACCCTCTCGTGTGTTCGTCGGACTACTGCGCTGCCGCAGCCTTGAATTTGGTCAGGATAGCGATGCGACGGTCATATGTCTCGTTCCTCTGCGTTCGCTCACCACGCTGGATCGCCTCTGCGGGCGGGAAAATCAGCGTGCTCGAGCCGACGGCGGCGTCAAGGGTCTTGTCGGCGCCAGCCACGGGCGAAAGGAACCCAGTATAAGTGATCTCGCGCGCCGCCACTTGCGGATCCAGAACGAAATTGATCCAGGAATGCGCAGCCTTTAGATTCTTTGCACCAGCTGGGATGTGATAGCTGTCGAGCCAGAGTTCAGACTTAGGTTCCGGATAGACGAAGACCAGGTTCTGATTGCCGGAGGAATCGATCGCCTGTTTTGCGTTGCCGTTCCAGCATTGTGCGAGGATGACCGAGCCCGACGCCACGTCCTGCACGGGATAGGAGTTGAAAGCTTTGATATGCTTAGCGAGACTCTCGACCCGCGTCTCGGCATCCTTCAAGGCAGAGTCCTCTGTCGTGTTCCAGGAAAGGCCTTTTGACCAGAAAAGGGGCGCGATGGCGAGTGGATCATCGAGCAGGGAGGTCTGCCCACTCGCCTCGTTCTCAATGGCCTCGAGGAAATCACCCCATGTCTTCATAGGTCTTGTGATCGCCGACTTGTCGTAGATGAAGCCCTGTGAGCCTGTACTCTTTGGTACGGTGTAGCCATTTTCCGGATCGAAGTCGGGTTTGGCAAAATCTGGGAGGATGTTACCGATATTGGTAATCAATGATTTGTCTAGCTTCTGGATCAGTCCCTTATCGATCAGCAGCTTGATCATGAAGTCTGTGTTCATGCCAAGATCATAGCCGCTATTGCCCTGGGCGAGTTGCAACTTGGAGTACATCTCGTCGTTCGATGCGTAGTTGTCGTAGACGAGTTTGGAACTGTTCGCCTCTTCCCAGGTCTCGATGTTCTCAGGCGCGATATAGTCGGCCCAGCCCATCATGCTGAGTTGTGGTTCCACCTGCGCGCGAGCTGAACCTAACCCGGCCATAGTGCCGAATGCGGCCGTCGCCGTGGCCCCCGCAATAAACTGCCGGCGGTTCATGCCGAAGAGGGACCGGTGAGGATATCGGGGCATAGTCGTCACTCCCTGTTTGCCGTTGTGGCGTTTCGTTGACTTCAGAACTGCTTCCAGTCACCAAGCCTCTCGAAACTCGCGGCTGCTCGCAACACATTTCTTTCGTCGAAATGGCGGCCAACGAACATGAGGCCTACCGGGAGTCCACGGCAGGGGCCACAAGGGACGGTGATGGCAGGATGGCCACTCGCATTGAAGGGCGCTGTGTTGCCTTCCATGTCGAGTCCTGCCGTAACGGACCGTTCGAATGACGCGCCGGGCTGGGGTAGAAGTGGTGCCGGGAAAGGCATTGTTGGCATGGCGATCACGTCATGACGCTCGAGAAGCCCATCATAGGCTTCCCGGATAACACGGCGCAGGTTCTGCGCCTTAGCATAGGTACTGCCCTGGTTGCTCTCACGCATGTATGCACCGAAGAGTAGTGCGAACTTGCCGATTTCGGGCAGGGCATCAGGATTTTCCCGCCATGCGTGTGCCCAATGGTTCGTCAGCTTTTCGGCAATATGGCCGTTGAAGCCGCTTCCCGTGATGTTGCCTGCACAGAGGAAATCGGCCGCGCCTTCGAAGATGGCGATCGAGCCGATCTGATAGGCGTCGAGATGCCATGGTAACGACACTTCCTCGACTTTGGCGCCAACCCTGGCGAGGCGATTAATCGCGGCTCTGACGACGCCGTCACTTTCGGGATCACTTTCGGGCCTGCCAAAGCCTTCGCTGAGAACGGCTATCCTGAGCCCGCCGACGGGCTCTCCGAGGGCTGCCATGTAGTCCTGCACAGCGACATTCTGCTGGCGCTGGTCGAGCCCGTCGGACCCGGCGATGACCGAAAGGAGGAGCGCCACGTCGGCTGCTGTCTTTCCCATTGGGCCGAGATGATCGAAGGAGGGCTCGATTGGAAACGCGCCCGTATAAGGCACAAGGCCGTGAGTGGGTTTCAAGCCCACGATGCCGCACCAGCTTGCCGGCGACCTCACCGAACCCCCCTGATCACCACCAACTGCCATAGTGATGTCACCTGCGGCGATGGCAGCGGCGTTGCCGCTCGAGGATCCCCCCGCCGAGCGCGACGGGTCGAGGGGATTGAGAACAGGAAGGGGAGTGCTGGTGTGGCTGCTGCCCGAAAAGCACAGATCTTCGCACACGGTCTTGCCGGCGATGATACCGCCCGCCTCGAGAATGCGTGTGACCACGGTAGCATCCTCATCTGGCACAAATTCAGCTAACAGCGCGCTCCCATTCCGCATGGGCGCGCCTGCACCGGCTATGTTGTCTTTTATGCCGATGCGCTTGCCTGCCAAAGGCCCCTCGGGCCTGCCGCGGATGTCCGTGAGCCACGCCCAGGCGTTGTAAGGATTGTCCGATGCCGGGGGTGCCCGTCCCTCGTTGCGGGGATAGCGGACCGGTAGTCGGTTCGGTTCATGCCTGGCGAGGCAGTCATAGGCCGGTTGCATTGCGGCGCTCAGGCGCGTGATAGCTGCCAGATCGGACTCGGAAAGGCTGAGGCCGAATGTCTTGGCAATTGCAGCGATTTGATCTTGAGTTGGAGGACGCATGCATAACATTAACAACCGCGGTAACGACCTGTCACCAATGCTTTCTAATCATGGGGACTCCACGAAAAAGAAGAGCTGGCATCCGCGCGGGCATTTTGCGATGTTAAAGAGGCTAACTAAAGGTCAGCTTAGCAAGCCTCTTTGGCGTTCCCACTCTACTGGAAACGGCTTCATCGCTCTTGCTATCGTCCGCCACTGTGGCTGCCGCCCTGCCAGGATTGCCTCCACGGTATCTGGCGCAAGCAGCGTCATCCGCAGAACCCAGCTCACTCAGGGCGGGTTGATACTCTCGTCGGTGGCAATGTCCTGGATGGTGGCATAGGGCTTCCTTGGGAGACGTCGGTTGTCGGCCAGAAGCAACTTCGACTGAGCCTGGATGGCTTTATGTACTGGGGCGTGGAAGGCTGGCAAGAAACGCTTGTATCAGCGGTCGTTCGCTGTCGCTCTTCCGGTAAGCAATGTTGTGGGTCGAAGCGAATGTGTATGACCGGGGCTTGATCGCGCGAAGTTGGCCATCGCGCACCCAGCGCTCGGCGAAATGGTCAGGCAGGAAGCCGATGAACCATCCTGACAGGATCAGCATGAGTTGGGCCTCCATGTCGACGATGGAGGCGCCGGCACGGGGATGGCCGACCCGGTAGAGGTCGTCGAACTGGCGGTAGCCACGCACCGCAAAGCGGGCGCCGTCGATGGCTTCCTTGTCGATGTTACTGTCCCGGCGCGAAAAGAGCGGGTGATCCTTGCCGCAGTAGAGATAATGGGGCTCGTCATAATAGTGCTGATAGATGACGCCCGGCGTCTTTTGCGTGAGGGGGCCAATGACGATGTCCCTGTCTCCATCGGACAAGCGCTGTTCGAGTTCTGACGGCGTGCCGAGGAACAGGTCGATGAAGACGTCAAAGCCCGGCTGCATCAACTGCGCGATCACCTTCTGCAAGCTGAGCTGCGGGCTCGAATAGATGCCGTCGGGCATGCCGATCTTGAGCCGACCGGTGATGCCGCCGCTCGCAGCATCGATGCGCGATTGGAAATCTTCAATATCGGCGAAGAGTTTGCGGGCGGCGTCGTAGGTGGCGCGGCCGAGATCGGTGAGGCGGAATCGGTTGCGTCCGCGCAGGCACAATTGGCCACCGATCCGCTTTTCGAGATCGGCCAGATGGGTGCTCAACGTCGATTGCGACAGATTCAGGGTAATCTGGGCATGTGCAAAACCACCGGCGTCGGCGAGGATCACGAAGACGCGCAGCAGCCTGAGATCGATATTGTCGAGCCGCCTCACCGCCAGGGTCCTTTTCATTATGCATTGACGTTTCTCGAAACAAGATTTCAAAAAATATGATAGACGTCAATGTAATGGTTGCCGACTATGCTTCGAATTGCCAAACGGAGGGCCTTCCATGAGGAACGTTTTTGCGGGTGTTGCCATCATTGCCATGAGCGCCGTTGCGGGACCCGCACAGGCGGCGGAAACCATCCGGATGTTGGCGCCGACCTGGCTCGGCTTCGCGCCGGTCCACGTCGCCAACGACTTGGGATGCTTCAAGGAAGAGGGCATCGAGGTGGACTATAAGTTCGAAGACGACCGCTCCAACGTTATAGCCGCCTACGCACGCGGTGATATTGAGGTGGACATGCGCACGGTGGGCGAGCATCAGGGTCGGCCACGCGATGCCGAAACGCCGGGTGTCATCATCGGCGTCATTGACGAGTCAGTGGGTGGCGACGGCGTTATCACCGATGATGCCATCAAG
>JAPLOT010000460.1 GCA_026400595.1 Alphaproteobacteria bacterium
ATGGCAAGAGGCCGAGGCAACTGAGGCAGGTGCCGAAGAGGCTGAAGCTGAGGCCGTGATCGACGCAGAATTCGCCTCCTCGACACCTGAGTCACAGCAGGAGTTTTTTGCCTTTCTCGCGCCGTTGCTAATGCCGCTGGCGAAGGCGGTCATTCCGTCATTGGCTGGCTCTGCCACTTCCGCACTGCAGAGGCTCTTGCAGAGCCGCGGGAGGCAGCGCCCTCGGAGGCGAGAGACTGGCTATGAAGCGTTTGGTGCCGACGAGGCGGCCGAGGAGGCAGATGCTGAGGCCGCACTAGCTCAGCTAGAAGTAATCATCGGCAAAGACGACCGGGTGCGGATGCAGAATACCAAAGCGGTTCCCTGGAAGCGCATTTGCCATCTTCAGATCGAAGCGCAGAACGGCAGTAGGTTTCTGGGCACTGGTGCACTGATTGGTCCCAGAACTGTGGTTACCGCAGGGCATTGCGTTTTCCTGCATGACGCGGGCGGTTGGGCGAAGTCGATTACCGTATCTCCAGGTCGAAATAGTGGCAGCTTCCCATTTGGAAGGGCAAAGGCGATTCAGTTGCATACTGTGAAGGGCTGGAAGGACAACAAGAACCGGCAATACGACTACGGGGCAATCACCATAGGGCCAGGTATCAATATGTCGCCTGCTAGTGCATTCGGTTTTGCCGCTCTCCCGGATTCCGCAATTAGGGGTAAGAAGCTCAACACGGCGGGCTACCCCGGCGACAAGCCCGCAGGAACAATGTGGTACCACGGAATGAAGGTGAAGTCCTTGCAACCACGTATGCTTGTATATGATATCGATACCATGGGCGGCCAGTCGGGTAGTCCGTTATGGATCAAACAGAACGGCAAGCGAGTTCAGGTTGGAATTCATACGAACGGCATGGCAAGCGGAAACTCGGGCACCCACATTACTCTACCAGTATTCAACAATTTGAAGAAGTGGCGGTCCATCTAGGGGACCTAATTCTCGGGCGCCTGGCGGCAGAAGAATGATAGCTTACCGCCAGGCGCCACTCACTTACGCGAGGAATTGAGATGGGCATACTCAAAGGTGCGGTCACCTCAGCCAAAGGCAAGCCAATTGCAGAAGCAAGGGTAATGATTATTGCAGGTGCAGTGCATCCCGACATCGCGGGCCTAACGAATGATGATGGCCACTTCCGCATGACGGGCCTAACGCCCGGTAAGTACCGGATCGAAGTTGATGCCGAGGGCTTTTCGGCTGCACGAGGTGGCGTGCGCGTTCTCACTCAAGGTGCACGCCTCTATCGCATTAAGCTTGAACCAATCGACTATGACGTCGAGACTGATGGGTCAGTGCCAGAGATTGATTGACTAAATACTCAATCCAGAAACTATGGATCTTTCTGAGTCCGTCCGGGATCATGAGTAGCATTGCCAGCATAGTTCCAGGTTGATGGTTGCAGGCAAGGCGAAGCTGAAACCAGATACGATCCACGTACTGCTGCATAGCTTCAGTCCTCTATACCTGCCGCGGGGCCGCGCTCGGTCGCGCGACGACGCCAGATTCAGCGCGCTGCCTGACATTCGGCGCGGGCTGGCCAAACGCGTACGTGGCCACACGAGTGAGAACGGGACGCGGGCGACGCTGTGGCCCACTCATTATATAAATGTGCCCAAGCTCCGAGGCCCTCGGGCAGTCTTCCCCGGCCCATGGGCCGGGATGTTACAGGATCTGCTAAATCTGTCTCCGGCACCTCGCGCACGCGCGCGAAGGTCGAGCCGACGCCTGGTTCTGCTGAATTTGGAAATAGCGCAGGGCCGATGGCCCAGGGCGCGGTGAGCTGCCCGCGAGTTGGGCCGATGGCCGGACCCCCTATGGAGCGCAAAGGGTCCGCCGCGAAAGGACCGGGGCGGGGATCCCGTGTGTCGGGCGGGTAGCGTTCGAAAGGCCCGATGCATGTCGGAGGCGAGGCACCGTAACCACGTTCCAGCCGTTGAAGTCCTCGGACATCGGACTAGAAAGTCCGAGGAGGCTGGCCGCTTCCGACGATTTCCCGCTGTCGCCATTGTCGTACTTGGACATGTGGTGCTCCAAAAATGTTGCAGAATGCCCGGAAATCATGATTTCCGAAGGATGTTCGCACAACTGAGGAATCCTTTGGTGTGACGTCAGCCGCTTTAGCGACAAGTCGCGCTATCTCGCTTCGGGGCTCCGCGAGGCGAGGAACATCGAACTGAACAGCAGCGCCATGCCCGCCCAGAGAAGGATCGGGGAATACCACCGGATGTCGAGTGGATGATCGGACCTGCAAAGGGACATTGCCAGGTCGCAGACCGTCGAGCTGAGTCCTGCACATCCGATCGAAGCGGGGATGTCGAGATAGTCGCTTGCCACGACTTCGCGAAACACCAGCCACCACCACGCCAGCGCCGTCACAAGCATCACCGAACCAAGAATGGCCGCCGTACCGGAAAGTGTGGCCCTGAACTGGGAACCCGACATGAGACTAAGCTGCCGCATCCTGAACTGTCGCGCCCAGTCCCAGTGTTGCAAGGATGACGGTTCGGAGTTCCACGATCCGCGGATCATCGCGATGACGCGGGAAGGGCAGGTCTACAGCAAATGTCTCGACCACCTGTGCCGGGCGGTCGCTGAGAACGATGACCCGTTCGGAGAGGAGGATGGCTTCCTCGACATCATGCGTCACCAGCAGGGCCGTGAATTTCGAACGCTGCCAGATCGTTGCCAGTTCGTCCTGCAGGACCATTCGCGTCAGCGAGTCCAGCCGGCCAAAAGGTTCGTCCAGCAGGAGGACCTCCGGATTGTTGACCAGCGCGCGTGCGAGGGCTGCACGCTGTGCCATGCCTCCCGACAGCTGATGTGGATAGGCCTTCGCAAAGGCTTCGAGCTTCACCAGGGCGAGTGCATCGTTGACGATATGCTCGCGGCCTTTCAACTCACCCCTGGCCTCCAGCCCGGTGGCAACATTCTTCCATACCGTCGCCCATGGAAAGAGGGTCGCATCCTGAAAGGCCAGGATGCGCGATGGATCCGGGGACGCGATGGTCTTTCCATTGGATGTGATGGTGCCGGAAGTCGGGAGTTCGAGGCCCGCGATGAGCCGCAGGAGTGTCGACTTCCCGCAGCCAGAGGGCCCAAGCAGTGACAGGAACTCGCCGCCACCTGCCTTGATGGAGATGTCTTCAAGAACCGGAAGCCTGCGGCCATCGAGCTGGAAGTCATGGCTGACCGCCTTTATGTCGACCTCGGCGCCGCGGATTGTGTCGTGCTGTTTCATGATATGAATCCTGCCTGCCAGCTCAGAAGCCTGCCACGCACGGCAAAGAGCAGGCGGACCAAGCCGGCACAGAGGAGTGCCATGATGATCAGCGTTGCATATGGATCGCTATTGGCGCGATGCTCGCACACATACGCTGCATGATCCCGTTCGGTGGAAGTACAATGCGGTGGGTCGCTACTACCTGAATGGCACGCAGCCCCCACTGCACGCCTGGATTTGATGGACGGTAAGGAGACTGCAGATCAAGGGCAGGCGCGGACGTGTCGGAGGGCCTCGATGGCAGCCTGGTTGGCATTGGTGAGACGGCTGATGTCGGGCAGTAGCTGTGACGTGCGTTCATCCATGTAGATGTCCCGCCGCAATTCGATCATGACGGATCTGACGCGCGGATCACGGCGATAGGATGATGCGGGGACGATGGATCCCGCGAAGGGTGTGTTCCTTGCGACCAGGTAGCCGGCTGAACGGTAGGAACGTTCCAGTGCGACGGCGATGATCTCGGGCGTGTGGAACGCGTCGGTGCCAATGCAGATCTCGGGGCGGAGGAGCGTCTGATCGGCCTCATAGGGCTTGCTGGTTTCCGGGAAGCTGTGACAGTCTACGACAAGGGCCGATCCAAATCTTGCGAGGTGCGCTTTGACCGCGGCCTCCAATGCCTGATGATGCGGGTGATAGAACTTCCGCATGAGGTCCTCCCTACAGGCAGTATTCAGGCGAAGCCGGGTCAGCTCGTGACCGTGCGTGTAAACCGCCCCCATTCCCCTGGCGCTCATGGGCTCATCCTTGTCGGACGCATGACGTTCCACGTCCGTCACGAGGCGCGAGTAGGCGAAGCGGACGAGGATATCCTGATCCTTGGCAAGCATGCCGAAGAGCTGGTCGGTGTGGTGATCCGTCAGGATACGAATCTCCTCCGCGAGGGCGGCGTCCGAGAGGCATATTTCGGCACGCACATCCGGAGGAATGGCGGTTGCAGCGTGTGGAAGATGAAAGATGAGCGGGGTCATTCCCATTGCGTCCGAGGTGGAGCGTTCCTGCAGGTGTTGCGGCGTCCGGTCAAAGGGTGACAAGCACGCGCTGCAGGAATGCGCGGGTGCGGGCTTCGCGGGGCGACTTGAACATCACCTCGGGCGGGCCCTCCTCGATCACCCGGCCCTGATCGAGGAAGCAGACGCGGTCAGCCGCCTCGCGCGCAAATGCCATCTCATGCGTTGCCAGAATCATGGTCATGCCCTCTGACTTCAACCTTCGCACGACATCAAGCACCTCTCCCACGAGTTCAGGATCGAGTGCCGAGGTGATTTCGTCGAGGAGCATGACCTCCGGTGTCATGGCGAGAGCGCGGATGATGGCGACCCTCTGCTGCTGACCGCCGGACAGTTGATCCGGATAGTACTTCATCCGGTCGGCGAGACCGAAGCGCTCGAACAGTTCCTCGGCCTGTTTCCTGATCTCGACCTCGGGCCTTCGGAGGACGCGCCTTGGCGCCAACTGAACATTTTCGAGAGCCGTCATGTGGGGAAACAGATTGAAGCTCTGGAACACAAGACCGACGCGTTGCCGGATCGAACGTGGATCGAGTTCTGATGCGGAGATGTCGGCGCCGTCAAGCAGGATCTGGCCGTCGTCAATCGGCTCGAGCAAGTTGATGCAACGAAGAATGGTTGATTTTCCGGAACCCGATGCGCCGATGAGGCAAACCAGCTCGCCGGTCTCAACTGTCAGATTTATGCCATTGCAGACGCTGTTGTCGCCGAAGCTCTTCCACACGTCGACAAGTTGAAGCTTTGCCCGCATGCGCGTCAGCTCCGCTGCAACTTCTGGCGCGTCATCATGCGGTCCACGGCGCGCGTTGCCGGAACGGTCACCGCCAGGAACAGGATGGCCGCGCCGACGTAGGGCGTGAAGTTGGCGAGCAAAGATTTCTCGATGCCGGCTTGTCGCAACACCTCCACTGGCCCGACAAAGGAGATGAGGGCGACGTCTTTCTGCAGGGAGATGAGATTGTTCATGCTTGCCGGTATGACACGACGGATGGCCTGAGGCAGCACGACAAAGCGCATGACGTCAGCATGCGAAAGCCCCAATGACTTGGCCGCTGCCCTCTGCGATTCGTGGACGGACTCGATGCCTGACCGATAGACTTCCGCCACATAGGCCGAATAGGACAGGATGAGCGCGACTGATCCCCAGATATAGGGGCTGTTCCAGGGACGTGGCAGGCCAAGACCCGGAATGCCGAAGCCCAGGAGATAGATGACCAGGATGATCGGAACACCGCGGAAGAGGTCGTTGTAGATGATCGCGAACAGTCGCAGCGGGTAGAGGGATGGAGACCTCGCATCGCGGCACAGCGCGATCACCAGTCCCCAGATGGCGATCAGCGGTGCGCACCAGGCAAAGACGGCGATGTCGATCAGGAAGGCTTCCACCAGGCGTGGGAAGGTCTTGATCAGGATCTCGCCATCGAAGAAGGACTTCCTTACCTTCTCCCAGCCCGGAGCGAGCGGGATCAGGATGATCAGAGCCGCGACGGTCAACGCGGTGCTGAGCGCTGCAACGGCGATGCCTCGGCGTCGCTGGCGCGCTTCAAGCATCTGGCGGCGGCCTTGGCCCCTCCGTGCGGGTCCGTCGCTTGAAGTGCCCGTTATGCGCTTCTGCCCTTCGGTCTGGCCCGCCCCGTCACCTGCACGCCGGGAAGCCACTACTTGATCAGGGGCGCACCGGTCGCGGTCTGGAGCCACTCGGCTTCGATCGCCTTGAGCTTGCCGTCAGCCTCCATGGCTGCCAGCGCCTCATTGGCGCAATCGCGCAGGGCATTCCCCTTCTCGAACACCAGCCCGATTCCCTGCGAGTCGTCGGTGCTGCCTTCGAACTGTCCCAGCACAACCCCGTCCGGCAGAACGACAGCTGCCGTGTAGAGTGCAGAAGGCAGGTCCATGAGCACGGCATCAATTTGCCGTGCCTTCAGGGCTTCAACGGAGTCCGCGACATCGGTATAAATGAGCAGGTCCTGGGCCGGATCGATGAGCTTCTTGATAAGCCCGGGCTGGGTGGTGCCCTCGACCGCGCCCCAGCGCAGAGTCTTCAATGACTCCACCGTTGGCTTGGCGCCAGCCTCAACCGTTGGCTTGCTCACAAGCACGGCCTGCGCAGGCTTGTAGTAGGCCGTCGAAAAGTCGATCACCTTCGCACGGTCATCGGTGATGGAGTATTGCTGCAGATTGAAGTCGAAGTCCTTGGGGCCGGGTTGTATGGCCTGGTCGAATGTGGTTCGAACCCAGGTGACCTTGTCTGGCGGAAACCCCAGTCGCGAGGCTATCTCGAGAGCCACAGCAGCTTCGAAGCCCTTGCCATCCTCGGGCTTGTTGTCGATCACCCAAGGGAAATAGGCGGGTTCGCCGGTGGCGATCGTCAGGGATCCCTCTTTCAGCGTCTTGCCTGCGGCGCAGGAATTCTGTGCCATCGCGTTCGAGGCGAAGCCAATGACCACGCCAGCGACTGTGGCGGCCTTCAGGAAAAGCGCAAGGGATTTCAAGATTTTAACTCCGATATCTGATTGAGCTCTGGTAAGCTCTTGCTCAATTGAAACCATCCACATGAACCAATGTCAAGAAAGTCGCAGATGAGAACTGCTTAACTGTCTATTCGGCTTCCCTCATGATTCATCTTGGCTGTCGTACGTGATCAAGGGATCGTTTGATCCTTGCCGGTCTTGCGCACTCGGTCCGAGACCGAGCCAAGTCTCCCGAGTGCTGCCGCGCTTGCGCGTGCCGTCCATCGGGTGGCCGGGGCAGAAAGGGGCAGGAGTACGGCGAAAGGCAGGGCTGGGCTTGCATGCCTGTTCCGGGAAACCGGTACAGCCTAAGGGTAACGCTGCAGGATGCTCTCCAGAAACGGGTTCAGCTCCTCATGCGCGTGGCCGTACCAGGAGCCGTGCCCCATTCCATGCAGCAGGTGGTACTCGGCCGTCGGGACCAAGCTCGCGAGCTCTTCCCCGTCCTGCGGGGGTGCCTGCACGTCTTCGTTGAAGGCGATGACATGCATCGGAACCCTGATGGAGGGGAGCCCGGCCCGCTGATCGAATCTCAGCGAGGCATCCCACTGCGGCACGAGCGAGGTTTCGTTCTCGCCCGAGTCCATCCATTCGAGCAGCAGTTCCTTCAGCTGGGGCCAAAGCGTCCGGTCGCCGAGTGCGCGCGCCGGATAGAGCATGCTCGCGTAATGCGTCACGCCCATCAATCCGTCGAGCCGGCCGCCGGCGTTGCGGAACTCAATCTCCGCCAACTGATAGTCCCAGCCCCAGCCAGTACTCCGGGCGCCGGTCCCCATGACGATGGCGCAGCGGACAAGGTCGGGATGATCGATGGCGAGCTGTTGAACGATCGCCGAGCCCAGCGATGTGCCGATGAAGCGGGCCGGCCCGCGGCAGACGCTGCGGGTCAGTTCGGCCAGGTCATCGGCGAAGTCCTCGATGGGCCAGGGAAGCGGCGCATGACAGGTCGTCTGGCCAATGCCGCGGTTGTCGAAGACAGTGCTGCGATAGGCGCGATCGAAATGTGGCGTCTGGAATCTCTGCCAGTCGCGGCCCATGGTACCGCCCCCGCCAACCCAGACAATATCGGGACCGGCGCCGGTCTGCTCGTAGTGAATCCTTGACGATAGGCCTTGATGGAACGGCACGACATCAGCCCCAATTCTTGTTACTGCCGCGCTGTCGACCGGGCGGCCTTCCACTCATGGACCGGTTGGGTTCCATCGGTCAATCCGACCCACTCCAGTGCAGCGCAGCGCCCGCTTGATGCCTCCGGTGTTTCGGTCGGACGGCATCGAACGCGGGGCCGACATCTTCCTGAAGATCGCAGGCGTCTGGAAGGTGAGAAACTTGAGGAGATCGCTGCTGCAACGAGAACCTGATCGGCCGCCTCAGTCTCGCCATTTGGTCAGGCGCGGCCGCCAGATGCCGAAGATGACGTTGGCAGTTGCGACCGCGAGCAATATCAAGAGTGTATTTCGCTCGGCGGTGAGCGATGCGGCCAGTGATGAAGCTTCGATCTTTCCGGCCAGCGCTTCGGCGCTTCGTTCGGCTTCGCGCTGCATCGGCCCCAGAATGCCGACGAAGCCGCTCTCGAAGACCAGGATTCCGCTGATCGCCTTTGCCCAGGCCCAGCCGGCATTGTGATAGGCCTTGCTGTAGCCAAGCGCGATCAGGCCGGCAATGAGCGTCAGGCCAAGCGACGGGAAGAAGATCCATGTGGCGATGGATCCCATGGCGCCGCGGATCAGGGCATATTCGGCGAGCGCGCCTGGCGGCGGTGCCAGACTCAGCAGCACGAGCAGGGATGCCATTGATCCCATCAGTCCGATCGCACCGATCGTATGGAGAAACTTCAGGAAGTGTCGCACGGTGTTTCTTCAGCGTCAGGTGTTGTGCGTCTGTACGCTGGCAAATGCTAGGGCATGGGAACGGCAGGATCAACTT
>JAPLOT010000197.1 GCA_026400595.1 Alphaproteobacteria bacterium
GGTGCTCGCGGTTACCCATAGTCCGCAGGTGGCCGCGCGGGCGGGTCAGCACATGCTCATTTCGAAGATGGAGGAGGTCGCCGGCAAGCGCATGGTGACGCGCGTGCAGGGCCTGTCGGCGCAGAGCCGTCGCGAGGAAATTGCACGCATGCTGTCGGGTGCGCAGGTGACGGAGGCAGCCCGTGCGCAGGCGGATGAATTGTTGCAGGGCAGGGGATAGGCGTGGCGCGCAAGCCCATTGCCGTCGATGCGCTGACGCAAAGCGAAGCTGCGGCGGAACTGGCGCGGCTTGCGGCAGAGATCGCAGAACATGACCGGCGCTATCATGTGGAAGATACTCCGATCATTACGGATGCCGCCTATGACGAACTTCGCCGTCGAAATGACGAGATCGAGGCGCGCTTTCCGGATCTGGTGCGCGACGACTCGCCTTCGCGCAGGGTCGGGGCCAGCGCAGTGGCGAAGTTCGGCAAGGTACAACATCGAGTGCCGATGCTGTCGCTCTCGAATGGCTTCTCCGACGAGGACGTGCGCGACTTCGTCGGACGCGTTCGCCGCTTCCTCAGTTTAGGTGAGGACGAGGTGATTGGCGTCACCGCCGAGCCCAAGATCGACGGGCTGTCGATCTCGCTGCGTTACGAGGATCGCCGCCTGACGCAGGCCGCGACGCGCGGTGATGGCGCCGAGGGTGAGAACGTCACGGCGAATGCCATGACGATTGGGGATATCCCGCGAGTCCTTCCGCCGATGGCACCGGATCTGATCGAGGTGCGCGGCGAGATCTACATGTCCCACAAGGATTTTGCGGCGCTCAACCGGAAGCAGACCGAAGCGGGGGATCGGACCTTTGCCAATCCCCGCAATGCCGCTGCAGGATCACTGCGCCAGCTTGATCCGAAGATCACCGCTTCGCGTCCCTTGCGCTTTTTCGCCTATGCCTGGGGTGAAGCGCCGGCGCTTCCCGGCACGACTCAGATGGAGGTGATCCAGGCATTCGGGCGCTGGGGTCTGCCGGTCAATCCGCTCATGACGCTGTGCAATTCGGTTGACGAGATGCTCGTCCAGTACCGTCGGATCGAAGAACTCCGCGCCGACCTCGGCTACGATATCGACGGCGTCGTCTACAAGGTGAACCGGCTCGACTGGCAGCAGCGCCTGGGCTTCGTGTCGCGCAGCCCACGCTGGGGTCTGGCGCACAAGTTCTCCGCCGAAAAGGCAACGACGATCCTGGAAGGGATCGACATTCAGGTTGGCCGCACGGGGGCCCTCACGCCAGTCGCCCGGCTTAGGCCGGTAACCGTGGGAGGCGTGGTCGTATCCAACGCCACGCTGCACAACGAAGACGAGATCGCCCGGAAGGACATTCGCATCGGCGACGCGGTCGTCGTGCAGCGGGCGGGCGACGTAATCCCCCAGGTTCTCGGTTATGTGGCGGAGAGGCGCCAGGCTGACTCTGCGCCTTATGTGTTTCCCAAGGTCTGTCCGGCCTGTGGCAGCCATGCCGAGCGCGAAGAGCGGACCACCGGCAAGACCGATGCGGTCCGCCGCTGCACCGGCGGACTGATCTGCCCGGCGCAGCGCGTCGAACGGCTGAAGCACTTCGCGTCGCGCAATGCCTTCGATATCGAAGGACTGGGCGACAAGATCATAGAGGAGTTCTACGCCGACGGCCTGATCCAGTCGCCGGATGACATCTTCACCCTTGAATCGCGGGACAAGCGGTCGCTCAAGCGGCTCAAGGATCGCGAAGGCTGGGGCGAGGCCAGTGTCCGCAAGCTCTTCGATGCCATCGACGCGCGGCGCAGCGTCGCGCTGGACAGGTTCATTTTCGCCCTTGGCATTCGTCATGTGGGCGAAACGACGGCGCGCATACTGGCCCGGGCCTACGGATCGGCAGAGAGTTTCCGCGACCAGATGATTGCAGCCCGTTCCGACAGCGGCGAAGCCTGGAGCGAACTCAATGCACTGGACGGGATCGGCGCGGTCGTAGCCGAGGCGATCGTGCAGTTCTTCGACGAGCCGCATAACCGCGCGGTGGTGGACGCCCTGCTGAAGCACGTCGCCGTGACGGCTCTGGAAGCACAAAGCATGACGTCGCCGGTTGCCGGAAAGACCGTTGTCTTCACGGGCGCACTCGAGCGGATGACCCGCGAAGAGGCCAAGGCCATGGCCGAGCGGCTTGGCGCCAAGGTGGCGGGTTCGGTGTCGAAGAAGACGGACCTGCTGGTGGCCGGACCGGGTGCCGGCTCCAAGCTCAAGGATGCCCAGAAACACGGCGTCGAGGTGATCGACGAAGACGAGTGGTTTCGCCGGGTGGGAAGTCCTTAGACCGCCTAGATCAGGCGATTGGCGCGCAGGCGCGTTCCAGCCATGCGAGTTCCGCGCCCGAGAGGAATGCGCCGACCTCCTTCAGGACCCGCGCATGGTAGGCGTCGAGCCAGTCGCGCTCATCCCCCGTCATCTGTCTTGCATCGATGAGGCGCCGCTCGATGGGGCAGAGCGTCAGGGTTTCGAAGCTCATCATCGCGCGATCGCCGTCGGGAAACTCCTCGGGCTCGCGGACCATCACGAGATTTTCGATGCGGATGCCGAAGTGACCCTGCTTGTAGTAGCCGGGCTCGTTCGACAGGATCATGCCGGGCTCGAGCGGTGTGCGGTCAGACTTGTTGATCCGGGCCGGCCCCTCGTGAACGGAGAGATATGAGCCGACGCCATGCCCCGTGCCGTGGTCGAAGTCGAGACCGGCCATCCACAGATTGCCACGGGCCAGCACGTCGAGCTGCGACCCGGTCGTGCCCTTGGGAAACCGGATGCGCGACAGATTGATCATGCCGCGCAAGACCCGGGTATAGCGGTCACACATCTCGTTGCTTGGGGGCCCGATGATCGTGGTGCGGGTGATGTCGGTCGTTCCGTCCTGATACTGGCCGCCGGAATCGATGAGGAAGATCTCGTTCATCCCGAGGGCGCGGCTGCTGTCGGGCGACACGTGATAGTGCGGTATGGCCGCATTTGGACCGGCAGCCGCGATGGTGTCGAAGGAAAGATCCATCAGAACGCCGGTATCCCGCCGGAACGCTTCAAGCCTCTCGGCGACGGCGAATTCGTGCAGACTACCGTCCGGTGCGGCTGATTCCAGCCAGCACAGGAACCTGGACATGACCACGCCATCGCGCAGCTGCGCGGCGCGGGCACCTTGACGTTCAGCCTTGTTCTTTCGCGCCTTGGGCAGTGCGCAGGGATCAATGCCGGGCGCGATCTTGGCGCCCGATTTCGCCAATGCGACGCGGACCGCTTCGGGCGTCGCAGCGGTGGCGATGCGGACTCTGGCGCCAGCCTTTCCCAGCGCCCGGAGTGACGCGCCGATGTCCTCGGGCTTGCGGATCAGCGCGACGGACTTCAATTGCGCGCGGACGTCTTCGGGTACCCTGTCGGCATCGATGAAGAGTTCCGCCTTGCCCTTGCGTCGGAATATGGCATTCGCCAGCACCACCGGCGTGTAGGGAACATCGAATCCGCGAATGTTGAGCGCCCAGGCCACCGAGTCAGGCTGCGTTACCACTACCGCATCGTCCTGACCGAGATCGGCAGCCAGATCCTTGAGCTTCTCGGCGGCACTCCGTCCGGCGAACTGGGTCGGCTGACTTGCGATGACACCGTCCGGCCGGGGTGGCTGATCTGTCCACAGCTTGTCGATGAGATTGCTCGCCACGGGAACGAGCTTGGCGCCGGTCTTTTCGCAGGCTGCTGCAAAGCGCTCCGCCTCACTGGCGGTGATCAGCCAGGGGTCGAAGCCGAGGCGATCGCCCCGCTTCAGCGTCTTCTGAATCCAGGTGGACGGCGGATCATCCACCAGATGATGGGGTTCGAAGATCTTCGTATCGACTTGCTGCCGCACCTGGATGGTGTAGCGGCCGTCGACGAAGATCGCGGCCTTCCGGGTCGTCACGATCGCCAGTCCCCAGGACCCGGCAAAGCCGGTCAGCCAACGCAGACGCTCGGCATAGGCCGCCACATACTCGCCCTGGAACTCGTCCTGGCGCGGTACGATATAGCCTGCAAGCTTGCGGGTCCTCAGCTCCGCGCGCAGGAGCGCGACGCGGTGGGCGGTTTCGGATGATGCTCTGTTCATGACACAGAGATAGACCGAGGCCTCTGCTTCGGCAACCGGATGTCCCTCGACATGCCTACTGCGACATCTTCAGCTTGATCCGGCCTTCCACCTTCGGTGCGACGGACTTGCGAGCCGAGATGTAGGCCATCACGTCATTGGCCAGCAGCTTGGCATCGCGCACACCCAGCAACGGCTTTCCTGTCTTCAGCATGGTGTAGCCGTCGCCTCCGCCATACATGTAGTCGTTGGTGGCAAGGGTGTAGATCTTCGCCTTGTCGATCGGGGCGCCGCCGATCATCACGGCGGTTACCCTCTCGCCCGCCGGCTTGGTGAGGTCAGCCTCGAAGCTGAGCCCGGAGACCTGCGGGAAGCGGCCGGCGGAGTTCTCGACCTGGCTCACCCCATTCTCGAGCGCGGCCCAGATCGTCTCGCCCGTCACCTCGATCTTTACGGTCCGATTGCCGAAGGGCAGTTCGGTGAGAATGTCGCGTCGCGTGATTTCGGTTCCGGGCGCGTATTCCTTGTTGCCGCGGATGCCGCCGCCATTGGTGATGGCGACATCGGCGCCGACCGCTTCGCGGCTTGCGTCGGCAACGAGGTTGCCGATGGCTGCTTCGGTGGTCCGCACCGTCGCCTTGCGGCTGTCGAGGCTCTCCGAGCTGATGCCCACCGGGACGTCGAGTTCTTTCGACAATTCCGCGTTGTACTTGTCGACAAGCGCCTGCGTCTCGGGGTCGGGCGTAACGGTGGCCGTGTCGATGATGCGGAAGTTCGGATACCAGGTGACGCTGCGCTTTCCGTCCTTCTCCTCGACGTCGACCTTCACATCGACCGCGGTGACGAACTCGGCCTCTTCCTTCGACTCGACCATGACGGTGCGGCCGTCAAAGAACAGCGCGAGGTCGTGATCGTCGCCGGTCAGGATGATGTCGACGGCACGGCTGTCATAGAGCGCGCGGTCCACCTGGCGGTTGGCGTGAACCACGGCGACCACCAGGTCGGCACCAGCTTCGCGAAGGGCCTTTGCTTCGGCGACGGTGGTTTCGACCGTCGGAAGAAACTTGAGATCGGCGCCGGGACTGGACTTCACGGGACTATCTTCGGCCGTGAGCCCGACGAGGCCCACCTTCACGCCACCCAAGTCGACGATGCTGCGATCCTTGAAGCCATCGAGCGGCTTTCCGTCGGCCTTGCGCAGATTGGCGGCATAGAGTGGGAATTTCGCTTCCTTCATGCGCTGGAGGAAGACCTCGGGCCCGAAGTCGTATTCGTGGTTGCCGGGCGTGAAGATGTCGGGTGGCGCGAGGTTGGTCAGCGCAATGGTATGTGCGCCCTTGTCAAAGCCCGAAAGCAGGGACGGCGAGATCAGATCGCCGGCATGGGCATAGACTACGTGACCGCCCTTGGCGCGCTCGGCCTTGACCACGGCATTCAGTCGGGCGAAGCCGCCGCGCTCCGCTTCATTGTCGACCTTGTAGATGTCATTGGTGAGCAGGAAGGTGATGTTGGTCGTCTCGGCAAGGGCAGGGGAAGTGATGGCGGTACAACCGAGAAAGGCGGCGAAGAGGGCTGTATTGAGCTTGCGCATGATGGCCTCCAGGCAGTGAGAAATGGGAGTAAAGTCCATTACGCCACGAGGTGCAACATGGTGATGACGCTCGGTAATCGTTTGGTCTTGCTTCTTGGGGCGATCTGCGACATAGTGGCGCTTATCGACACTTGGGCCGGACGATTGGCCGCTTCGCTACCCAACGGGCCGCGCACGCAAGACTCCTCCAATTATCGACCACGGGTCTCGTTGTGTGCCATAGGTAAAACCACGGGACCTTCATCTAACCTAACTTGAGGACATCCCATGGATACGGGTACTGTGAAGTGGTTCAACGAGCAGAAGGGCTACGGTTTCATTCAGCCCGACAACGGCAGCAAGGACATCTTCGTCCATATCTCTGCCGTAGAGCGCGCTGGACTGCGCACGCTGAAGGAAGGCCAGAAGGTCTCTTTCGAGATCGTGACCGACAAGCGCACGGGCCGCAGCTCGGCCGGTAACCTTCAGGCTTCGTAAGACCTCATCGCATTCTTACAGGTGTGATGCCCGGCCTCTGGCCGGGCATTTTGCGTTGTTTGCGCCCCTTTTCGTGTTGCATTGCAATATCAACCGAAAACATTGGTCATGCACCAAGTGCATGATTAACGCCTTATTCATACTTATGGGGTTGAAGAGATTGTTCGGCGGGCGATTTCTTTCTGTGTCCGAAATAAGGCATTTTCTGTTTTAAAACGGTCATATTTCAAAGATATAGAAAAATCATCTGCAGGTCGGTCGGAACCGCGCTCGGTTCGTTTGGATCATGCCAAAAACGCATGACTGGGCCGTCTTTGCAGTGCTGGTATGGGGGAGTGCTGCCCTCTATATCCGCAACAACACTGTGCAGTGCACAATGAAATCAAACCTCTAAGGGCCCATGAGCGGGGCGCCTGACGAGATGAAAAGGAGAACGAAGAACATGACGACTACGACTTACAGCCGCGACATCTCGCGCACCGATGGTTTCACCATGGGCGCCGGCCTTCTGGGCCGCGTCCGTACGTAACTGG
>JAPLOT010000244.1 GCA_026400595.1 Alphaproteobacteria bacterium
GGCCGGTGCAGCCAGTTGTCGGTGCAGGAGCCCCAGGGCGAGATTTCCTCGTTGCGGTCGATGTAATTGCCGATGGCGATGGTGGGCCAGTCGGCGCCCTTCTCCCACGTGGCCGCGAGCGCCGTCGACCAGCCGTCGCCGCCATCGAAACCCCAGGCCGCATTGGCGGGCTCGAAGCGGCAGCCGCCCAGGCCGCGCATAGCGAGGTTCTCGCCCACGCGCAGCAGCACGAGATCCATGATGCCGTCATTGTCGATGTCGAGGGGATAGGCGCCGGTGATCTTGTCGCGCTCGAGCCCGCTCTCGAAGGGTTTGAAGCTCAGGCTGCTGCCGCGCGTGCTGGCATTCACGTAGAACTTTGCCGGCGCTGCGCCGCCCGCAAGGAAAAGGTCGTCGAAGCCGTCGTCGTTGCAGTCGAAGGCGGCAGCGCCGCCGCCGACCATGTACTCCCACTCGCCCTCGTAGGCGCTGTCGATGCCCGCGGCCTTGGTTTCCTCGGCGAAGCGCGGCATGGCGATCTCGCTGCCCAAAGCTGCGGGCGATGCGGCGATCGCCGCCACGAGAGACAGAACGGACAGGCAGGCTTTCCATGTCATGACTCAGACCCTCGTCTGCAGTGCGTTGCTGGCAGCGCCCACGCAGCGGCCCTGTTCAAGCCCGCGTTCGATGGCGGCGCGGAAGTGGATGCCACCGTAAAGCCGCGAGAGGCCGGCCTCGTCGGCCGCGGCCCAGAAGCTGGAGAACGAGCGCGGCTTCAGGCCGTCACGCTCGTGCGTTGTGTCCACAAAGGCAAAGTTCTCGCCGAAGAAGGCCGTCAGGACCGTGGCCGCCGCGCCAGACTGCGTGCTGTGGCCGCTGGGATACTCGGGGAAAGGCGGCGTGATGAGGATCGCCTCCCACTTGGGATCGATCACCCGGCGGATGTAGGTGATGGGGCGCAGCAGATCGAATTCGAACTTGCTCTTCCAGCAGGCGATGAAGGCATCGGCGAGGGTCACGCCGATCCGTGCCAGTAGATCTACAGAGCGCTCGAGATCGGCTTTCTCCGTTTCCAGCACCGACAGCGCGATGGCAAGCCAGTGACCGGGCGGCGTCGGCGACAGCATCGGATCGTCCGACCAGAAGCGCGCGATGGCGCGCTGCTCGGGCGTCAGGGTTTTCACCGTCTCATAGACCTCGAAGGCTTCCTTGTAGAAGGCCGAGGACACGTCCTCGCTATAGGCGGGCGGCGGCGGCAGCGGGCAGGCCGCGCCATCGCGCATGGCGAAGGTCCGGTTGTTGCCCCAGCCGGGCAGAAGCGGAACCTGCTGCTGCTTGATCGGACTGGTCGGCACCCAGCGGCCGGGGCCTGCAGTGAGGGTGTATTCGTAAGGAAATCCCATGTTCTCGATCACGGCGCCGCCGTCGCTGGCCGACCAGGCGATGACGTGATCGGCAATGGCCTTGCCATGCGCCTCGCTGCGCATCATCACCTCTGGCGCAAGGCCGGCGCTGACTTCAGCAGCGAGTTTCGCCCCGAGTGCGCCCATGGCGCGCTGACCGGTCGGGCCGGTGTTGCCGAAAAGGCTTGCGACCGCCGCTGTCATGGCGGCATTGACGATGACGCCTTCATCATACTGGGCCCCTGCCTCGCGCTGCGGCACTGCAGTCAGACCGTTCAGCTGGCCTTGCAGCGACCGCAGCTCCGGATTTCCGCTCGCAGCAGACTCGAAGGCCGTCACGCCGAGATAGGCGAAAGCCCTGCTGGCGACGGGGGGCGAATAGGTGGCGGTATGGCGCACCAGTTCCAGCACCAGCTTGTACCAGGTGCGCAGCACGGCTTCGGGCGGACGTGACTTCTCAGCGGCCACAACACCGTGGCCACTGCTTGCCAATGCAGCCAAACCAAGCCCAAGTGCAAGCCGCCGCGACACCCTCATCACCACTACTCCTTCGTCTCCAAAGCCAACAGCATCACACCGCCTGCTGCAGCGCAAAGGCTTCCTTGCCGACCGGCCCACCGGAAAACACCTCACGATCCAGTTCGCGCAGGGCGCTGTCGATGCTCCCCTTGATGATCATATCGGTATCGATGGGCACTGTATCGATTACCAGATTCTGCCGGAGTTCCGCCACCACGCCGTCCGCGATGGCCTACATGAGGTGTGGCCGGATGAGTTCGATGGCGTGCGTGCCGGGACCGGACAGCACAATGCGGGTCGGGTTGAGGAGCGCCACCAGGCGGGCAAGACCATAGCCCACGGCCTGACCTGCCTTGCGGTAGGCCTCCATTGCCCGCGGTTCACCTGCGCGGGCCTGGCTTTCCAGCTTCCGCATGGTCTCGACCGGCACGCCCGAGAGCGGCGGTGGCGTTGAATCATCATCCGTGCCGGCACTTCGAAGAATGCCATAGTCCGCAGCATAGGCCTCGACGCAGCCGCGCCGGCCGCAGCGGCACAGCGCGCCGCCCGGCAGATGGTTCATGTGGCCGAACTCGGCAGCGGCCCCGGTTGGGCCATGATAAACCTTGCCATCCAGGATGAGGCCCATTCCCACGCCATAGCCCATGAAGACCACGGCACTGGTCTCTCCGCGCGACCGTTGATCCAGCCCCTCCGCGATCATGTTGGCGTCGTTGGAGATGCTGCAGGCAATGCCCAGGGCCTTCTGAACCGGCTCCACGACAGGGATGTTCCGTGCACGGAAGGCCGGGCTCCACATGATGGTGCCTGCGCGTGAATCGGCCACGCCCTGGATGGCGATGGCGATCCGCGCCAGCCGGCCGCGCGGAGATGGCGCCTCGGCCAGAAAGCCGGATATCTCGTCCGCCACGCGGCCGCCGAAGGCGGCGGCATCGGCGTCATAGGTGGCAAGCCGCGATGATCCGCGATGCAGGATCGTGCCGCGATAATCGGCGAGCGCCAACTCGATGCCGTCGATGGAGATCTTGACGGCAAGCACTTGCGCAGCACCAGGATCGAGGTCCAGCAAGGTCTGCGGCCGGCCGCGGCGGTTCGGTTCGGGCAGGATCTCGGCATCGTGCCGTTCGACGATGATCCCGTCGTCGATCAACTGGCTCGATATCGACGTAATGGAGGCAGGCGACAGTCCGGTCGACCGGCCAAGACCGATCCGCGCCTGCGGGCCCTGTCCTCGCAGCGTTTCCAGAACGATCCGACGGTTCTGCCGCCGCACCAGTTCGCTGTCGGCCTTCTCGCGCATGCTCCCACTCGTTGTGCAAGTGCTAACTGATGTTGCATTGCACTATTTTTGTCTTGCTTATTTCTTATGTTGACTAGGATCGGAGTTTGATGCAACATTTTTTTGGACGCCGAAATAAAACAAGCAGCAAACGTCCATGGCCCAGGAACCCCATGCGCCCGGTGATACGAACCGGTTCAGGGAGGCGTCCCTTGGGGGCCACGAGGCTATGAGGAGGACCCAAGAATGAACCGTAAGTTTCTGACACTGGCAGCCGGCGCTCTGATGCTCGGCATGTCGTCGATGTCGGCGCAGGCCGCCGGCAAGAACATCTGCGTGTCCTGGAAGACCTTCCAGGAAGAGCGCTGGAAGACCGACGAGGCGGCGATCAAGGCCGTGGTCGAAGCCGCTGGCAACAAGTATGTATCGGCCGACGCCCAGGGCTCTGCCGCCAAGCAGCTCACTGACATCGAAGGCCTGATCACCCAGGGCTGCAATGTCATTCTCGTCGTCGCCTTCGACTCCGACGCCATTCTCCCGGCCTTCCAGGCCGCCGCCGACGCCGGCGTGAAGATGATTTCCTACGACGTTCTCGTCGAGCACCCCGACGCGCTCTACGTGACCTTCGACAACGTGGGCGTTGGCCGCCTGATGGCCAAGACCATGCTCGAGAAGGGCAAGTCCGAGGGCGACTTCGCCTTCATCAAGGGCGACAAGGGCGATCCGAACGCCACCTTCCTGTTCCAGGGCATCATGGAAGTGCTGAAGCCCAACATGGACGCCGGCAAGATCAAGAACGTCTGCGAAACCTTCACGGACGGCTGGAAGCCCGACGCGGCCCAGAAGAACATGGAGCAGTGCCTGACCTCGGTGAACAACAAGGTCGACGCGGTCATTTCGCAGAACGACGGCATGGCCGGCGGCGTGGTTGCCGCCCTCGAAGCCCAGGGCCTCGCCGGCACCGTGCCGGTCACCGGTCAGGACGGCGACAAGGCCGCGCTGAACCGCGTGGCGCTTGGCACGCAGCTGGTGTCGGTCTGGAAGGACGCGCGCGTCCTCGGCAAGGCCGCCGCCGAATTCGCCAACCTGATCGCCGACGGCAAGGCCGCGACCGAACTTCCGGGCGTGGGCAAGTTCTCGGGCGGCGCCAAGGGCGTTGAAGTCAACGCCGTGTTGATCCCCCCGAACCCGATCACCCGCGACAATCTGAGCGATGTGATCGATGGCGGCTGGATCAGCAAAGAGGAAGCATGCGCGGGTGTCGCGGCCGGCTCGGTCGCGGCCTGCAACTGATCTCGTTGCATCCTGCTGACGATTGAAACATGATGGACCGCGTCGCCCCACAGGGCGGCGCGGTTTCCTTTTAGTAGAAGCACCGCAGCAAGCGGTCAGACGACTTGGGGAGGGACTTCATGACAGCCGTGGACAATACCCAGAATCCGGCGCGAAGCGATGAAGGCGCCATCGCACGCTTCCTCCGGGCAACGGAGATTGACGCGCGCATGCTGGGCATGGTCGCCGCGCTGCTGATCATCTGGGTCGGTTTCGACATCTACAGCGGCTTCCTGCGCGACGGCGAAGGCCTGTTCGGCGGCAGTTTCCTCACACCGCGCAACCTGTGGATCCTGCTCGTGCAGACGTCCTCCATCGCGGTGATGACCACCGGCATGGTGCTGATCATCGTGATGCGCCACATCGACCTGTCGGTGGGATCGATCCTCGGCTTCACATCCGTCTGCATCGCCACCATGCAGGTCTTCTGGCTGGGGCCCATGCTCGGCGTCGGCCATCCCTCGATCTGGATCGTGACACTGATCCTCGGACTGTTGCTTGGGGGCGCCATCGGCGCCTTCCACGGCACGCTGATCGCCTATCTCGGCATACCGTCCTTCATCGTGACGCTGGGCGGCCTGATCGTCTGGCGAGGTGCGGCATGGGCGGTGATCCGCGGTGAGACCGTCGCGCCGATGGACAAGAACTTCAAGCTCATCGGCGGCGGCATCTCAGGCATCACGCCCGGATCCATCGGCGCCACGGCCAGCTGGATCCTCGGTGCCGTGATCTGCGCGGCCATCATCTACGCCATCTACAACAACCGGGTTCAGCGCAAGCGCTTCAACTTCCCGCAGCGGCCGATGTGGGCGGAATACTTCCTGGCCATCACCGGCTGCATCCTCGCTCTCGGCGTGACCTGGCTGGTGAACTCCTACTATTGGCCCAAGGGCGTCGTGGATCGCTACGTGCAAGCCACCGGAATCGAAGTGCCGCCGGAAGGCATCAACATCGCCTTCGGCTACTCGGTTCCGGTGCTGATCGCCATGGGCGTCGGACTTGGCATGAGCTTTCTCGCCACCCGCACCCGCTTCGGCCGCTATGTCTACGCCACGGGCGGCAATCCGGAAGCGGCAGAACTGGCCGGCGTCAACACCAAGAAGCTGACGGTGATGATCTTCGCCCTGATGGGCGTGCTGGCGGCCATCTCGGCGTCGATCTCCTCGGCCCGCCTCGACTCGGCCACCAACGCACTGGGCCAGTTCGACGAACTCTATGTGATCGCGGCCGCGGTGATCGGCGGCACCTCGCTGGCCGGCGGCCTCGGCACCATCTACGGCGCCATGCTCGGCGCCCTGGTCATGCAGTCGCTGCAGTCGGGCATGACGCTGCTCAATTTCGAATCCGCCACGAAGGACATCGTGGTGGGCTGCGTTCTGGTCTTCGCCGTCTTCGTCGACCAGGTCTACCGGCGCCGGGTGAAGTGAGGGGAGGCAAGCATGAACGCCAAGAAAGCAAGTTCGGCCAAGGTCCACGAGAACCGCGGGACTCCCCTGGTGGAGATGAAGGACATCTCCATCGCCTTCGGCGGCATCAAGGCCGTGGACCATGCCTCGATCGACCTCTATCCGGGCGAGGTGGTGGGCCTGCTGGGCCATAACGGCGCCGGCAAGTCAACGCTGATCAAGATCCTGTCCGGCGCCTACAAGCGCGACCACGGCGAGATCTTCATCGAGGGAAAACCCGTCGCCATCAACAATCCGCGCGACGCCAAGGCGCAGGGCATCGAGACGATCTACCAGACCCTCGCCCTGGCCGACAACGTCGATGCGGCAGCGAACCTCTATCTCGGCCGCGAACTCCGCACCAAGTTCGGCACGCTGGATGACGTGGCGATGGAGGCGGAGTGCCGAAAGGTCATGGGACGGCTGAACCCGAACTTCCGGCGTTTCAAGGAGCCGGTAAAGGCACTCTCCGGCGGACAGCGGCAGTCGGTCGCCATTGCCCGGGCCATCCACTTCAATGCCCGCATCCTGATCATGGACGAGCCGACGGCGGCCCTTGGGCCCCAGGAAACGGCACAGGTCGGCGAACTGATCAAGCAGCTCAAGGCGGAGGGCATCGGCATCTTCCTCATCAGCCATGACCTGCATGACGTGTTCGACCTGGCCGACCGGCTGACGGTGATGAAGAACGGCCGGGTGGTCGGGACCGCGCACACATCGGATGTAGATCACGATGAGGTGCTGGGCATGATCATTGCCGGCAAGTGCCCGCCCAATGCCATTCCGGGGCCGGGCGCCCTGCGATCGGCGGCCTGACGAGGTCCGGCGCAGTCCCGAATTTGGCGACCGATTGATCTGGATCAAAGCCCGGATTGACCGCAATCGCATGATTGCGCTTTCACGTTGATTTCTGGCGGACTCATGACACAGACATCCCGCGAGCGGACGGTGTTCGCCCGCAACCCGCTTGACATGATCATGCACCAGCATGCCATGCAGATGCAGCTCTGCGACATGCTGGAGCGGATCGCGGATGGGCTACCTGACGAGGTCGACCGCAGACTCTGTGCCCAGGCCGCATCCAGCCTGACCTATGACCTGCCGCTGCATCATCATAACGAGGAGACGGGCCTGTTCCCCCTGTTGCGCGAGAGGGCACTGCCCGAAGACCAGATCGAGAACATTCTCGGACGCCTTGCGACCGAGCATGTCACGGACACGGACTTTGCCAGCGAGATCGCCGAGTCGCTCGAAATCCTGGGCCGTGGCGACCGCGTGGGCAACCCCGACATGGTGGGTTACATGCTGCGCGGCTTCTTCGAGCGTTACCGCCGCCACGTGCACTGGGAGAATACGCTGGTCATGCCGGTGGCCCGGATGCGCCTGACGCCCGAGGACCTTGAGGCGCTCACCCAGCAGATGGAGCGCAACCGCGGCGACACGCTATAGGCGTGTCGCGCGCAACCGAAGGGCGTTGCCGATCACGCTGACCGAACTCAGCGCCATGGCCGCCGCGCCGATGATCGGGGAAAGAAGGATCCCGAAGAACGGGTAGAGAATGCCGGCCGCGATCGGGACACCGGCGGCATTGTAGAAGAAGGCGAAGAACAGGTTCTCCCGGATGTTGCGCATGGTCGCGCGCGAGAGGCTGTGCGCCTTCGCCAGGCCCGCGAGATCGCCCTTCAACAGCGTGATGCCGGCGCTCTCGATGGCGACATCGGTGCCCGTGCCCATGGCGATGCCGACGTCCGCCGCAGCGAGCGCCGGCGCGTCGTTCACGCCGTCGCCTGCCATGGCCACCACACGGCCTTCGGCCCGGAGCGCCTTCACGATCTCGGCCTTGTCCTGCGGAAGCACCTCGGCGCGGATATCGGTGATGCCGAGATCGCGGCCGACGGCCGCTGCCGTGGTGTGGTTGTCGCCGGTCAGCATGACGATCCGGATGCCGCGCGCGCGCAGCGCCGCAAGGGCGGCCGGCGTTGAGGACTTCACCGGATCGGCAATGGCGATCATCCCGGCGAGCTGACCGTTCACCGCGACGAAGATCACCGTGGCACCGGACTTGCGCTGCAACTCGGCCTGCGCCTCCAGAGCAGCAGAGGAGATACCCAGTTCCTGCAGGAACCTCGCATTGCCCAGGGCCATCCGCTTGCGCTCCACCATTCCGATGGCGCCCTTGCCGGTTGGCGAATCGAAGCCCATGACACGGGCCAGCGAGAGTTCGCGGCGCCGGGCCTCCGCCACGATCGCGGCTGCAAGCGGATGCTCGCTGGCCTGCTCGACACTGGCCGCCAGGCGCAGCAGCTCGTTTGCGTCCATGCCTTCCGCGGCGATGACCTGCGTCACCGCCGGCCGGCCTTCGGTGAGGGTGCCGGTCTTGTCGACGACCAGCGTATCGACCTTTTCCATGCGCTCGAGCGCTTCGGCATTCTTGACCAGCACGCCATCCTGGGCCCCACGGCCGATGCCGACCATGATCGACATGGGCGTCGCAAGACCCAGTGCGCAGGGACAGGCGATGATCAGCACCGTCACCGCGGCAATGAGTCCGAAGGCAAATCGCGGTTCCGGACCCCAGATCGCCCAGGCCGCGAAGGCAAGCACGCTGGCCAGCATGACGAGCGGAACGAACCAGGAGGACACCTGATCGGCCAGCCGCTGGATCGGCGCACGGCTGCGCTGCGCCTCGGCCACCATCTGCACGATGCGAGCCAGCATGGTCTCGCGCCCCACCTTCTCGGCGCGCATGAGGAAGGACCCCGAGGCATTGAGCGTGCCGCCAATGACCTTCGATCCCGGCTGCTTGCTGACGGGCAGCGACTCACCCGTGACCATCGATTCGTCGATGGAGACATGGCCTTCCGTCACCAGCCCGTCGACGGGAACCTTCTCGCCTGGCCGCACGCGAAGGATATTGCCGGCTTCCACGGCGTCGATCTCGACGTCCCGTTCGCTGCCATCGGCCTCGACACGCCGCGCCATCCGCGGCGTCAGGCCAAGCAAGGCCTTGATGGCGCCGGAGGTCTTGTCGCGCGCGCGCAGTTCGAGAACCTGCCCCAGCAGCACCAGCACGGTAATGACGGCGGCGGCCTCGAAATAGACGGCGACGGTTCCATCATGATCGCGGAAGGCCTGCGGGAAGAGCTGCGGCATGAAGGTCGCCACGATGGAATAGGCATAGGCGACGCCGGTTCCGATGGCGATCAGCGTGAACATGTTGAGATGGCGGGTGACAACGGACTGCCAGCCGCGCAGGAAGAAGGGCCAGCCGGCCCATAGAACCACCGGGGTTGCGAGCAGGAACTGGATGAGATTCGAGGTGGCCCGCGGTATCAGACCATGCAGGCCGAAGACGTGACTGCCCATCTCGAGCGCGAAGACCGGCAGCGTCAGGACAAGCCCGATCCAGAAGCGCCGCGTCATGTCGATCAACTCGTGATTTGGGCCGGTCTCCGCTCCTGCAAACTTCGGCTCCAATGCCATGCCGCAGATCGGGCAGGTTCCGGGACCGACCTGCTCGATCTCGGGATGCATGGGGCAGGTGAAGACCGCGTCCTGCGGCAGCGCCTCGCGCGCCTTCTTCATGGCCTCCGGGTCGAGATAACGGCCTGGATCGGCCGCGAACTTGGTGAGGCAGCCTGGCGCACAGAAGTAGTAGGTCTTGCCGCCGTGGACATGCGTGAGCTTCGTCGCGTGCGGTTCGACCGTCATGCCGCAGACGGGATCGATCGCCAGGGTTGAGCCGTCACCGGCGTCATGAGCCATCTTCAGTCCTCAGGCTGTTTCATCGCGATCGCTGGCCTTATAGACCTTCCCCGGCCAGACAGGTCAAGCGCTGCGCCGGTCCGTTGCGCAAGGCGCAATGCAGCCATGGCGACAACCGGCAGTGTTGCGCACCGCGTGGCATTGGCCAATTATTCAGGTGGAGGTCGGTCTATGGCTCAATCTGTCCATCTCCCCGCACGACGCGGGCTTGCCCGTCCCATGAACAGGGGGCAGAGCGTCCGCGTGGTGAATACCCATGGCCAGCAGGTGGTCGACACCTGGGCCTTTTCGCGCGACCAGATCCGCGAGTTCATGTCGATGGAGCATTCCCGTGTGCACATGGGCCGCGTCCAGCCCATCAAGGGTTCGACGCTGCTCAGCAACCGCCGCAATCCGATGCTGACCATCGTCGAGGATACGTCGGGCGGGGTGCATGACACGCTGATGGCGGCCTGCGACGGCTATCGCTACCGCATGCTTGGCTGCACCGGGCACCACGACAACTGCACCGAGAACCTGCACGCCGCGCTTGCAAGCCTCAATCTGCAGGCGCCGGAAACGCCGGCACCCCTCAACCTCTTCCAGAACTCCGCAGTCGGCAGCGATGGTTCGCTGGTGATCGCTCCGCCCATCGCACCGCCGGGCTCGCACGTGACGCTGCTGGCCGAGATGGACCTTGTGATCGTCTTCTCGGCCTGTCCGCAGGACATGATGCCAACCAATGGCGCCGACATGACGCCGAAGGATGTGGAACTGGTCTTCAGCTGAAGATCAGCGCTGATCCAGCCGGTCGATGGCCTCGACATTGGCGGCCGAACTCCCCTTCGGGTCGAACTCGGAGACGAGCCAGGTGTCGACGATGGCCTTGGCGAGTTCCGGACCGATGACGCGCGCGCCCATGGTGATGACCTGGGCGTTGTTGGACTTCGCCGCGCGCTCGGCAGAATAGGTGTCATGGGTAAGCGCCGCACGGATGCCCGGCACCTTGTTGGCCGACATGCACACGCCGATGCCCGTGCCGCAGACAAGGATGGCGCGATCGAAGCTGCCATCCTTGACCTTCTTCGCGACGCCGGCCGCCATGTCGGCATAGAAGCCGGCATCGCTCAGATTGCTGATCTGATGTTCGGGCTTGGTCTTGAGATGCGCTTCGATGACATCGAGAAGCGGCTTGCCGGCGCTGTCGGCGCCCAATGCGATCTTCATGCGTGTTCTCCCAGTGCGGCGGTCACCGCGTCAATGATCCCGATGTAGCCTTCGGCGTTCCAGGCGGAACGTCCGATGAAGAGCCCGTCAATATCCGATTGCAGCGCCAAGTCGCAACAATTCTGCGGATTGACGCTTCCGCCATAGAGCACCGGCAGCGCCCTGCCGCAAACCTCCACCGTCAGCGCCTTGATGCGCTTGTGCTGGTCGTTGGCAAAGGCGGGTTCGGCCGGGATTCCGCCCTCGCCGATGGACCATACCGGCTCATAGGCCAGGATGACCTTCCCCGGCGCCGCCGCGGCCACGTCGCGCAGGGCAAAGCGCGTCTGGCGCGCCAGAACATCGGCGGTGGCGCCTGCCGCATGCTCCTCCTTCGTGTCGCCGATGCAGACCAGGGCGATGAGCCCGTGGCGCAGCGCAGCCGCCACCTTTCGGGCCACCGTGTCGTCGGTCTCGCCCGCCGCGACGTCGGCGATATACGGATAGGGCGGGATGACGAAGGGCTGTACCGCCGACGCCTGTGCTGCCGGGGAGGCCTTGAGGGTCTCGGCAAAGCTGCGGGCCTCGGCCCGGAGCTTGTTCATCTTCCAGCTTGTCCCGATCCACGGGGTCTTGCGGGCCATCAGTTGAAACCTGTTTTGGTATAGGGCGCCCAATAGGACACGGACTCGCGCAGCGCCGCAACCACGCTGCGGTCGGTGGGTTCACGTTCGCGGAAGGCCAGTTCGAGGCAGAGTTCGTTGTCCCGGCCGCCGCCGGCCTCCACGGCGGCAATCAACTTCTCGGGCGTGATACGGCCGTCCTTGTTGTACTGCGCGGTGAAGGGCCAGTGGCCGCCCTTGTTCATCGTGCTCTGCTTGATGTGGATGATGGGCGACTGCGTGGCGAAGCCGCGCGCCCAGGCATAGGGATCGACATCATCCGGATTCGGAGACGTCACGTCGCCATGGTCGATGTCCACCATCGGCTTCAGCGGAAGGGGCAGCCCTGCGGCATCGATCCAATCCTGCAGGGACTGGCAGTCCTTCAGCGTATGGCCCAATTCGCGGCCCACCGACATGGGTTCCCAGAAGAGGTAGGACAGGCCCCGCGCCCTGGCATGCGCGGCAAGTTCGCGCCAGCAATCCAGAGCGGCCTGCATCAGCGTCGCGCGGCGCCGCGGATCGTCATGGTCGCGAAAGGTGAAGATGCCGAACTGGGTGCCGATGGCCGGCGTGCCGAGGTCGCTCGCAATATCCGCCATGTCCTTGAACCAGCGCAGATAGTAGGCGCGCACATCGGCATCGGGATGGGCGAAGTGGTTCAGCCGGCCATAAGGCCCGGTCATGATCGAGGTGATGCGCG
>JAPLOT010000039.1 GCA_026400595.1 Alphaproteobacteria bacterium
GCCCGGCGGGTCGGATCGGCCAATGCGTGGAAAGTCAGCGAGAGTCCAGGATCATGCTTAGCCATATTGCTAACTATTGCCTCGCGACCAGCGGTGCAAGAAAAATTTCGTCGACTGGCTAAACATCTTCCGTCCGGGCCCTTCGGGTCGCGTGGCCCGTCCTGCTACCGGCTCGGAAAACTCCTGGCGCCCTTGTCGCCACGCAAGAGCGTTGAGTGGAGCAGTCACCGCAATTGAAGTGCGACGAACGCCATCTCAAAACCCATGAAGTCCGAAACTGACGACATGTTGTGCTTTGCCGCGGCTGTCCGAAGCCCATCCGTGGGGGATCGCCTTCGCATTCGGACTGTTGCACGGATTGGCTCCACTTGGTTGGTCCGTTCTGAGTGTTGGCCAACCATGCCTTGTCTTTCACGATTGAGAATGAGCAGGTGCGATCGATCACCTCGGCGGGCCTCTGCCGCTCTGCGCCGGGATCGGCCGGCGCTCTCTGAAATCAAGCTCCGAAGGACTGTTCTGGGTCTGCAGGGACGGCAATAGTCGTGGACTGGGGCAACCCAAGACAGAGTTTCACGAGGTGGGTTGCTCCATCATCCAAGAGCGGCAGAAGACAAGGGTCGGTCGGGTGGGGCACACCATCCAGTGTCACCGCCAAAACTCCGCAGCTGACGCCTGACGGATTCTCGACGTCAATCACATAGGTCGAAGTGCGGTAGCGCAGCTTCATGGAATAGCCCGGCCAACTCTCAGGGATGCAAGGTTGAAGATGCAGGAACTTGCCCTGCAGATGGAGGCCAAGGATGCTCTCGATGCCCGCCCGCTGCAGCCATCCGGCCGATCCCGTGTACCAGGTCCATCCTCCGCGACCGGCATGTGGTGCGCGCGCATAGACGTCGGCAGCAACGACATAGGGCTCGACCTTGTAGCGGTGAACATCGGCCCTGGTGCGCGCATGATTGATGGGATTGAGCATGGCGAACAGTTCAAATGCTTGGTTCCCATGGCCGAGTTGCGCCAGCGCCATCACCGACCATGTGGCAGCATGCGTGTACTGCCCGCCGTTCTCGCGAATGCCGGGCGGATAGCCCTTAATATAGCCGGGATCGTGCGCGGTCTTGTCAAAGGGCGGCGCGAAGAGCAGGGCAAGACCATCCTTCCGCCTGACAAGTTCTCGCAGCAACGACGCCATTGCAACTTCACGGCGGTCCGGGCTGGTCGCACCCGACAGAACTGACCATGACTGGGCAATGGAATCGATGCGGCACTCGTCGCTGGCCGAAGATCCGAGAGCGCTGCCGTCGTCATAAAAGCCGCGAAGAAACCACTCGCCATCCCAGGCAGAACGTTCCAGAGCAGCCCGTAGGCCCGACGCGTGGTTCCGCCAAGCGATGGCACGAGCCTTCTCCCCGCGCTGTTCCGAAATCGGAATGAAGGACGATAGTGCAGCATACAGAAACCAGCCCAGCCATACGCTCTCGCCCTCGCCCTTCAGACCCACGCGATTCATGCCGTCGTTCCAATCACCGGCTCCGATGAGTGGCAGTCCATGACGGCCAAGGGCCAGGCTGGCATCAAGAGCCCTGGCGCAATGCTCAAACAGCGTGGCAGATTGATCCGAAGGCTGCGGAAGAAAGAAGGCGTCGTGCTCATCACCGGAAAGCTGCGGGCCTTCGAGGAATGCAACCACCTCGTCAAGAACGCCTGCATCACCGGTGCCCGCCACGTAGTGGGCGGCGGCGAAGGCAAGCCAAGCGCGATCATCGGAGATGCGGGTGCGGACACCTTGACCGGAATGCGGCAACCACCAATGCTGAACGTCGCCTTCTACGAATTGTCTTGCTGCAGCCCTCAACAAGTGCTCGCGCGTGAGATCGGGTCTGGCGGCAGCAAGTGCCATGCCGTCCTGAAGCTGGTCGCGAAAACCATAGGCTCCGCTCGATTGATAGAAGCCGGATCGCGCCCAGGTCCGCGAGGCCAGGGTCTGATAGAGAAGCCACCCGTTGAGCATGATGTCCATGGCCCGGTCCGGCGTTCTCACCTCGATTGCACCAAGTATTTTATCCCAATGGTTGGTGACTTCAGCCAGAGCCACATCAAGATCTGCAGCGCGATAGCTTCCCACGATGCTTCGGGCCTCGTCTGCACTGCTTCCCTCTCCCAGAAGAAAGACCACCTCAGACGTTGCGCCGGGCGCAAGTGTGATCGTCGTACGCAGTGCGCCACATGGGTCGAGTCCTGCTCCGGTCGTCTTCGACAGTGGCACTCCGATCCCGAGGGCAGACGGAGTGGACAGACTTCCGTTGCGGCCGATGAACTCCCGGCGGTCGCCGGTCCAGTCGGTCTGCTTGCCAAGCAGGTCAGCAAAGGCCACTCGTCTGCCGAAATCGCGGTTCCAGGAATTGGTGGCGAACATCGCGCCCGTCGCGGGGTCTATCGACGTCGCGACATGTAGAAGCGTACTGGAGCGCGCACGACCCAGCACCCACTCGACATAGGCCGTGAGGCCTAGGTGGCGCGTACGGCGGGAGGTATTGCGCAGTTGGAGCCGCGAGATCTTCACCGGTGCGTCAAGTGGCACGAATTGGGTGAGCGTGCTGGCAATGCCATGGGCGCTATGCTCGAACCGGCTGTAGCCTCGACCATGGGTTGTCGTATAGCTGACAGCCGTATTGCGGACGGGGTGGAATGTCGGACTCCACAATTCGCCAGTCTCGCTGTCCCGCAGATAGAAGGCCTCTCCTGGATGATCGCTTACTGGGTCGTTGGACCAGGGAGTCAGCTGATTTTCCCGGCTGTTGACCGACCACGTATATCCTCCACCCTCTGCCGCAACCTGGAAGCCGAAGGCCGGATTGGCGATGACGTTGATCCATGGCGCGGGCGTTGCTTGGCCCGCCGCACGCATGGTCACATACTCCTTGCCCCCATTGGAGAAGCCACCAAGTCCATTGAAGAACTCAAGCTCGGGCAGGGCACGGGGTACTGCCCGTTCCGTTACCGCGGGTTTGACGCTTGGAGGTGTCCTCGTCACGGGCAGGTTCTCGGAAACTCGGTCGAGTTGATCGAAGAGAGTGCCGCGCTGGGCCACCAGCACAACGCGTGCCGCAGATGCGAGGAGAGCGCAGGCTGCTGGCGACACGATGTCGGCCCTTAACACGAAGACACTGCCCTGAGGATCAACAACGCCGGACCGGTGGCGTGATGTCATCATGCGTACGAGTGTCTCGAGTGCGACGTGAAGATCCTGAACATAGGATGACTGCCGATCATTGAGGATCACCAGGTCGACCGGCAGCCCCTTCATCCGCCAGTACTCATGTGCCTGCAAGAGTTCCCTGGCGATGTCGAGATCGTCGATGTTCGATATGCGAAGCAAAAGGATCGGCAGATCGCCGGATATGCCCTCTGACCACAGACCCGACTGAGCACCGGCTCCGGCCAGAATTGTTGCTGAGGAGGGCCGCAAGACTGGTGCGGCATAAACAAGGTGACCGGCGAGCCGCTGGAAGAGCGCGGCTTCGCCAGCCGAAACCCCGAGGTGATGCAGCTGCACCTGCGCCTGCGTCCAGGCCAAGGTGGCTGCGCGGGTGAAAGCGGCCATGTCACGATGCTTGTCGGCACAATCGAGAAGCGTCTGCCGGCCAGACGCCAGAAGTGTCCAGTAGGCGACGCTCACGGTGGACCCCGGCGAGACCTTAACCCGATGACGGAGCGCGAAGACAGGATCGAGCACGGTGCCCACCGTGTTCGACAGCGCCCGTCCATCCATCATGGAAATCGGCGCATGCACGTCGTGACCACGGCCGAGGAATCGCGCGCGATCGGTCTCGAATTCCGGTTTTCCGAATGTCGTTCCATGTACGACGGCGATATGTCCGGCCCAGATCTCATCATCTTCCGGTCGACGTTTCCGCCGTGTGGCGAGGATGAGTCCGATATCGGGCAGATACTCCGTCTCGACGAAAAGCTTGGAGAAGGCAGGATGGGCCATATCGTCGGCCTGGGTTGCCAGAGCCAGCTCGGCATAGGAAGTCACATCGATCTCTCGTGAGCGAGTCCCGCTGTTGGTGATGGTTACGCGCCGCACCTCCGCATCATACTCGGGCGAAACAAGCACATCGAGAGTGGTCGTCAAGCCTTCGTCGGTTCGCTTGAACTCAACACGATCCTCGTTGAATGTTACCCGGTAGTCGTCCGGCCTGACGCAGCTTGGCTGGAATCCAGTGGACCATGTTGCTCCACTGTGGATGTCCCTGAGGAAGATGTATGCACCGTGGTCGTCGGCGGTTGCGTCCTCGCGCCAGCGTGTGACAGCGATCTTGTTCCAGAGACTGTAGCCGGAACCCGCTGCAGTGATCATGGTTGAGAAGTGGCCATTCGACAGGAGCTGCGTGACCGGTGTTGGGTGCTGTGCGGTCGCGTAGCGACGGCCCGATAGTGGCTCGATGTCCCGCGAGCGTGCGCCGGACTTGACCTCCGAGGCCCATGGCCTCGTCACGGAGACATCTCTGGGCATCCGCTCCTGAAGCAGCAACTCCGTCGCCTGAATGATGGGTTCGGCGTGAAACCTTTCTCTCATTCTGCCGTCGAAAAGCGTGTCAGCAATGGCGACAATGGTCATACCCTGATGATGAGCCATGAAGGCCTTGACGACGGCGACCTTGGAGCCCTCGGGGACCCGCGATGGCGTGTAGTCCAGGGCTTCGTAGAAGCCGTGACTTCCAACTCCACCGGCGGCTTCCAGCCGCTTCAGGTTGGTCGCGGCCGCTGCCGGGTCAACCATTGTCGCGAGCGCCGAGGCATAGGGCGCGATCACACGATTTTCTGACAAGCCTCTCTTGAGGCCCAGGCCGGGCACGCCAAAGTTAGAATACTGGTAGGTCAGTTCGAGGTCTCGTGCATTGTATGCCGACTCCGAAATGCCCCATGGCAGACCGAGCGACGCGGCATAGTCGATCTGGCGGCGCACCACAAGGCGGCTGGTTTGCTCGAGGAGGCTCCCCAAGGGTGCCCGCATGACCAAGGACGGCATGAGGTATTCGAACATCGAACCTGACCACGAGACAAGCGCCGCTGCATGGGCGACAGGCGTCACGGATCGGCCAAGGTGAAACCAATGGCGGGCCGGGATATCCCCCTTGGCGATGGCAAAGAAACTCGCGAGCCTCGCCTCGGAAGCCAGAAGGTCGTAGCAGTTGGGATCCAGACTCCCTTGCGGAACCAGACAACCGATCGACAGCAGCATGCGGTCGCGGTCGAGAAGAAACCGGAAGTCCATCTCGAGCGCCATCGCTCGGCTCGCCACCTCAACGCCCAGGAGTCGAGTGTCGGCATCTTGCGGTGCGCCGCGACGGCGCGCGTCGATCGCCCTGATGACCGCTTGAGCCCAGAACAACATGTCGTCGCAGCTTCCTGGACCTCGCTCGCTTGCGAGTGCCAGTGCCATGTCGGCCATATCATCTGCCGCTTTCGTGAGACTGGAGAGACGCGACGTCAATGTCTCGCCAGATGCAATTGGAGACCGTGTGTCTGATAGCAGCTCCGCGAGAGCGGCGTCGAGCTGGTCCAGCGTGACGGTCTGTGTGCGTGGACCGCCGCGAAGCACTGCAATCTCAAGGCGGGTCAATTCGACGGCATCCGCAATGCCATCAAGCAGAGCTTCGTCATCTGCATCGGCTCTGCGCCAGCCTCCGCAGGCATTCGCGAGGGCAATGAGATGACCTGCCAGATTGCCGCTGTCGACGGAAGATACATAGCGGGGATCCAGAGGGCGGAGGTCTCTTGTGTCATACCAGTTGAAGAGATGCCCTTTGTGCCGTTCCAGCCGATTCATCGTTGCAAGCGTGGCCTCAAGTCGTTCGATAGCTTCCGTCAGCCCGATCCAGCCGAAGTCCCGCGCGCTGACCACGGAGAGGAGATAGAGCCCGATATTGGTGGGCGAGGTGCGGTGGGCCACGACGGGAACTGGCGTTTCCTGGAAATTGTCGGGCGGCAACAAGTTGTCCGTGTCGGTGACGAAGCTTTCGAAGAAACGCCAGGTACGACGCGCTGTGATCCTCAATGCCAGGGTGTCGTCCTGCGATATGGTCAGCTTGCCGGAGTCACGATTGGCAAAGCTCACCCGCAGGGCGATCGCCGGCGAAACCGTCCAAAGCAGGGCAAACACCATGGCCAGCGGCCATGTCCCTTGACCTGAGGCAAGCGCGACCAGGATAGCCAAGGCACCGATGAGAGGAGCCGCCGCCATCTGACGATAAAAACCAGAAAGATTGAGGCTGCGTCCGGCTCCGGCCTGTGCGGCGGGCACCCATTCCAGCAGGTTCCGATGCGAGATAAAGAGGCGATACAACGTGCGGATGATGGCATCGCCCATCAACCATGCCTGGTGAGCGAGGAAGGCAAGGATCAAGCCCGAAAGCGACAAGGCGAGCAGCAAGTCCCCAACGAGTGCGCGGAGATGGCTGGCAATGGTCACGCCACCACGGCGCGGGGGAATCGCCGCAAAGACCGGGATCATGGCCGGCGTGACGATCAGCGCGATGATGAAGACCGTCCAGATCAGAGCAGCATGGAAGGTGAGGGCGAGACCGGCCAGGAGGGCGAGAACGGCACAGGGCGCCACAAGCGTCCGGCGCAGATTGTCGAGCATTTTCCATCGCCCTACCGCAGGAATGTGGCTGAATGACACGATAGCGCCTGCCGGCGGAGGTACTCTGCCGAGAAGCCACGGCAGAAGCTGCCAGTCGCCGCGCGCCCAGCGATGATGACGCTGCGCACCGACGTCGTAGCGAGACGGAAAGTCTTCGACAACCTCGACATCGGAGGCCAATCCCGCACGGGCGAAGATGCCTTCGAAGAGATCATGGCTGAGAACGGTCGACGCGGGAACGCGCCCCTCGAGTGCAGCCTCGAAGGCATCCACGTCGTACATGCCTTTGCCGGCATAGGAGCCCTCGCCGAACATGTCCTGGTAGACGTCGGACACCGCAGAGGCATAGGGATCGATGCCGCTCACGCTGGAAAAGATCCGCTGAAAGAGAGAGCCCTCCTGTCCCATTGGCAGGGACGGCGTGACTCTCGGCTGCAGCACCGCGTATCCCGCGATGACGCGCGATGTTTGCGAGTCGAACAGGGGACGATTGAGTGGATGCGCCATCTTGCCGATCAGCTTCAGCACGGTCTCCCGCGGCAAGCGCGTATCTGCGTCAAGCGTCAAGACATAGCGGACACCGGTGGGAGCAACCGGATCGAGTCCTTCGATGGCAACGAAGTTGGTATCCTCCGCCCCACGCAGCCAGCGGTTCAACTCATGCAGCTTGCCGCGTTTCCGCTCCCATCCGATCCAGCGGTTCTCGCTCGCGACCCAGGATCGCTTGCGGTGAAGAAGAAGGAAACGGGGGCCGCCACTGGCGACGCCATACCTTAGGTTCAACTGCGAGATACCGTGAACTGCGACGGACAGAAGCGCGTTATCGCTGGTGTCATGTTCCGCGCTGGAGTCCACCCAGTCCGACAGCATTGCAAAATGCAAATTGTCGTCGGGGCTGGTGAGGTAGTGTATTTCGAGTCGTTCGATCTGCGCGCGTATCGCGCCCGCTGTCGTCAGCAGCGTTGGCACAGCCACAACGGTTCTGAGTTCTGGGGGCACACCATCCCGCAGCCCAAGGGCCGGCAGGCGTACGGCATCAAAGCCGAAGCTCACAGCTCTGTTCACCAGCGCCACAGCTGCATCCATGGCAGGTATCGCGCTGAGGATGGCAAGCAGCAACATCGCCACGCCAGCCTGGGCTGCATGAGCCAAAAGGGTAAGAGGTATCGCCAGCAGTCCCGCCGCAACCAGAGCTATGGCGGCGGCGTAGCCACCAACGCCGATCATCCCGCTCAACTTAGCTATCCTTGCCCGGGGTGTCGGTCGGAAGCCAATTCCTCGTTCGAACGCTTGGCGTCCGGCTCCGATGAGCACATGGCCGGGGTCAAACACTCGATCATCCGGATTGTTCGTGTCCCGCAGAGCGCCCGTGGCTTCTACGGCTCGGGTAGCAACTTCGAGCTCTGTCAGCGTGGAGCCTCGGGCGAGCTGCTCGATGGCACTTCGGTAGAGTGTCCGCGTTGCGAAGTCCATGTCGCTGAAGGCGCAGCCGGACGCCAAGATTCCATCGACATGGCTGCTCGCTTCAACAAGGTCACGCCAGTCGACATCGGAAGCCAACCGCAGGCTGGTAATGACATTCCGAACCGAAACGTTCGATGCCCCTTGCCGCATATGGACTTCACGCACGGCGGACTCGGCGGACGTGCCATGCTCGGCCAGCCTGCGATCGAGCCATTCCAGCGCGGGTGTGAGGCGGGGGTCCTGATCGCGTAGTCGGTGGACCAGTTGAACGGCAAAGGCCGATGACAAAGGCCCCTGGCCATAGGCCGAGAAAGCCAGTTCAGGTGGCGTCGTCGCCTTGCCGATATCGGCAAGAAGCTGATCCGCAAGCACGTCAGCTTCGGCGCGTTCAAGCCGATGCCTCACTGTGTCGTCGGCAAGCCGGCGCAGGTTCTCGATGAGAATGATGCGCAACGTTACAGATATTGCCCACAACTCGCCGATCGTGAGCGGCTGGACCGACTGATAAGCAGCAAGATAGCGAAGCAGAAGTCCTGGTTCAAAGCAGCTGTCGGAATGGGCCACGAAAGCCCAAGTGAGACCGAAGATGCGGGGGTAGCCCGCGAAGGGACCAGTGCTAAGCTTGGGCAACTGCCTGTAGTATCCTGCCGGCAGATCAGCATGTACCTCCCGCACATGCCGTTCAACAAGATGGTAGTTATCGACCAGCCACTCGGACGCGGGCGTGATGCTGCGGCCTTCGCCGATGGCTTTGACCGCACTGTTGTAAGCAGCCAACAGAACGGTGCCGTTATCGTTCAGGCGTCCGACCAGCGACTTGCCTGCACTCCGGCGTGGTGTGACGGTCTGCGCGGCGGCAAGGCTGCGGGCGTGGTCCTCGAGCCGCTCTGCGCTGAACAACTCGTCTCTTACAGCCTCGCGGCTCGACCACGGCGTGTTTCGGCTCGACTGCGAGAAGAGCCTTGGATAAGACATGCGTACCTTTCCGGCGTTCACGGACGCCTGACGGGGCCGATGGGTCCCGTCGCACCTGGAGTCAGCGCACCGGGCTGGATGACAGGTCAGGATCCCGTTGGAATTCGGAGCCTGTGCCGGCGGCCAGCCTCAAGCCTTTCGGCCGCCCTCGCTTGCCTTCTTCATGTCTGCTCTCGCAGCGACGAATGGCGAGTTGACAGGCACCGGCTTTGCCTTTTCCTGCTTAGGCTTCTTCTTTTCGCGATTACTTCTCTTCTGGCCTTTTGACATGGCATCCTCCTGCTCTGCTGTGGGCTTCACAATGACAACTGGACGAAACGACAAGTCAGTCTCTGAACAGCACACGGATAGTCGGGGCGCTCCCGCGTTTTGTGCCGAGGCGCCATTTGCTACGGCGCTAACGCAAAGAGTGCATCGTTACGCCGGCGCCAGACCTCATCCGCGAGCCATTCATACTGCCGATCGGGCATGAGGGGCACGGACTTCAACTTTCCTTCATCGATAAGCAGGTAATAGCTCTCGCGTCCTTCAGAGACCATCAGGAACTGGATGGGAACAACAAAGCTGTCCTTACCGGGAACGAAAAACCCGCCCGAAGCGACAACTGCGTAGTTACGCCGATTCTCGGTGGCGAGAACGATGTTTCTTACCTCTCCGACGATCTTGTCATCGGCCGTGCGAACTTCCGCGCCGATGATTTCGTCGGCCCGCAGACCGGGCCTGATCTGGTCGGCGGACACCAGCGGGGCTGCTCCCGGAAGGTTTCGCCGCCCAAGCGCAGCGCCCCCGCGCTGTACGAGCGACTCCTGGGCAGCCACCTGCTGTTCGACCATGTCTTCATCGCTGCCGCCGAGACTTCCCATCGAGGGCGAGGCGATCAACTCGCGAATGCCGGCAAGAAGCTGGTTGCACTGAGCCTCGAGGCCATACGTCCAGAGAACGAAGGCGGAGTCCCGCAGGTGACGCAGATCTTTCACCATCTGGCGATTGGCTGGATCGCGGAACTCGGGTTTGTTCAGAATGGCTTCTTCAAGCCTGGCATCAGCCATGACGCATTCGGCCTGCGCGTCTCGCACGCCAAGCGTACCGGTGACCGTCAGGACGAGAAGCAGGCTGGTCGTGATCTTCATTGTCTGTGTTGCCCTTCAGGCGCAGCAGGACTGGCGTAGGGAGCCTGTATCCCTTCGGGTTGTTGCGCGAACTGTTGCACGGCAAGCACCGAGCACCTTGCGCTGCGTCAAGAACAAGAGAGCGAAGCCCGGTTACAGGGTCGGCAGATGCAGGGCAATCGGCTGAACAGTCGCAACCATCATGTGCCAGCCGTCTTGAGCGGCCCGGCGCATCTGCGTTGACAAGTACACTAGCACAAAAGTGACCATATCTCGCATGTATTCGACCGAGACCGGCGGCTACCGACTCCGCGGTCGGCCCGCTCGGTCGAGGTCTAGAGATCACCCGGTCTCAGAGTGTATGAACCTTCACGCCTTCCACCGTAAGCCTGAACGGCCGCCTTGCAGATTCGTTCCCTGTGGCGATCAAAGGCTGACAAAAGTTCTTGTGAGCCTGCAAGTGGGATGTGGTCGATAGCGCGAATGGCGTCTGCCTCCACGAAGAATGGCACTTCAGCCGTGCGGTCATAGCCCGAGAAACGAACACAGCCTCTCGTCGTGTCGAAGCTTCGGCTGAGATTTGGAAACACGAGGGTCACAAGCAAACTCCTTCGCTGAAGCGATTGCCGCCGCATCGAGCACAGTGGGATTGACCGTGCGTGAGGATGACCCAGCACTTCGGCACGGTCATGTAAGTGGGTATGAGCGAGCTCATCTGCAATGCTTCTGATTGGTCGACTGCCATCAAATCGACTCGATGAGAGATCAGGCAACCCCAGAAGCGTCTTCTGACGTCTTCCCGGCTTCGCAGAAGGACCCTGACCATGCCTGATTGTCCTCCTTTGAACACCTCGATTGCTGTCCCCGGGAGTCCGCCTGCGTCTTTTCGGGAGGCCCTCACCATTCCTGAAAGTGCCTACAGGACCGCAGTCGCTATCCGGAATCGGGGGAGAATGAAGTCAGTCGAAGTTGTATTTGCTCTGCAGACTCACGATGCCCGGTCTGCCCATTATCAGGCCGTCTGTCCGCGCTGCCACACCGGGGACATCGCCGTCATCGTGAATCTGACGCAGAATGGCCAGTTTCAAGCGCCGCCAGCCTGCCCCGCACTGTGCTTGTCTTGCGAAGACAAGCTTGATTCCATGCTCGAAAGCGGGTCTTCGGCACGGACGCCTTCCGACCGCGCGGCGCTGAACGCCACACTCAAGATCATGACGTCGCGGCCGCGTGAATGAGACAAGGCTTCCTCGCTTCTCGACTTGCAGGGCAGCAGCAGCCTCCGGAGAGCCGGTATCTGCTTGCTACCGGGCATGAAGAAGCCCATGCAAGTGTGGAGGGGACTGGCTCGCTCTGATATCGCGCGGCGGTCCTGTTCAAGCTTTTCCCGCAGACATGCAGTGCTGATCGATGCTGTCGGCGCTGCTTGCCTTTCATATGAAGGATCCCTCCATGGCGCAACTTCGGCTCGGCAAAGTTGTGACTGTTGCCATTCTCGGCCCGCCACGCGCGAGATGAAGAAGCTGCGCAGAGGAGTCCTGGCCTTTCACGCCAGACGTCGTGGCCGCACCGCCTGCTGGCCTGCATTCCAGAAGTTGACCGCCGCAGCGGGCCTCGCCCTTCTTGTCGCCGGATGCGCCAGCAGCTTGGCCAGGCTCCCGGTGCCGGAGCCACTTGTCGATCAGGCCGCGGTCCCAGAGTTCAAGGATATCCGCTTCTGGGGTGACGCCCCACCCGGTGATGTGGACCGAATCGCCAGCAGTGCCGGCAAGGACCGGCAGAGGTATGTGATGGGCCACGCCCAGCACGGACAGCGTTTTCTCGCAATATCGGGCGGCGGCAGCGATGGTGCATTCGGCGCCGGCCTTCTGGTCGGCTGGTCGGCGAGCGGAACGCGCCCTGAGTTCGATGTCGTCACGGGGGTCAGCACCGGCGCACTAATTGCCCCTTTCGCATTCCTCGGGCCTTTGCATGACCCGGCCCTCGAGGCGCTCTACACGCAATACAGCACCGCCGAACTGCTCAAGCCCAAGGTCATCTCCGGCCTTCTTGGGGGAGCGGCGATCGCAGACAACCGGCCCTTTGAAGCCTTGATCGCCCATTACGTGACGGCCGAGATCATGGCGTCGGTGGCGCGTGAACACCACAAGGGCCGGCGACTCCTGGTTGGAACGACGAACATGGATGCGCAAAGGTCGGTGATTTGGGATTTGGGCGCGATTGCCAGCAGCGGGCGGCCCGACGCCCTACCACTGTTTCGGCGCGTCCTGATCGCTTCAGCCTCGATACCGGGTGCGTTTCCGCCCATCCGGATCCAAGTCCGTGCCAAAGGGGGCCGCTATGACGAAATGCACCTGGATGGTGGCATCACATCGCAGGTCTTTTTCCTGCCATCGAAGGGTGACGGGGAACAGACCCCAGCGGCGGCCGACGACGAGCTTTATGTTATCCGCAACGGCCAGATCGGACCTGAGTATCTGGTGATTGAGAACGGCGTGACGCCGATTGTCGGACGCTCGATATCGACCCTCGTCAAGAGCCAAGCCAACAGCGAACTCTTCAGTCTCTATTCGCGGGCCCAGCGATATCAAATCACATTTCATCTTGCCTACATTCCGTCGTCCTTCGATGTCGTCAGCAAGGAGACATTCGATTTGACTTACATGAACGCGCTGTTCAAACTCGGCTATGGCTTGGCGCGCGACGGCTATCCCTGGAGCGGAAGGCCCCCCGGATTTCAGTGATGAGGCATGTCCAGATCGGCATCTTGGAAAAGGTCCGGCTACATGCTCGAAAATCGGAGGGCGTTCCACTCCGATGGACGCCTTGACTTTTGACGCCTGCGACAAAGGCCAGTCCCGCTTCGGGATGCCAGGGCGTTGAGTGGATATCCCATTTCTGCGGAATGAAGGAGGGGCGCGAGATCAGCACAGATGACATCCTGCCAGCTGGGAGCGCCACTGACGGGAACTCCTGCGGCTTTGAATGAGGCATACTCTGTCACGCTGATCTCCAGCAGTCTGGCGGCCGATGCGCCGAGCGGATGGCTTATGCCGATGTGGCAGAAAACTGGCGCCTACGTCGGGCCGATGCTCGTTGGCGGCATTCCCCTCGGTCTGGCTATCGGTGGGGTGAGCGACTTCATGGTGCTTGCCA
>JAPLOT010000081.1 GCA_026400595.1 Alphaproteobacteria bacterium
ACGACGCCGTCATTGAACACGGCGATGCGATTCGACATGGTCAGCGCTTCCGACTGGTCATGCGTCACGTAGACGATGGTGACGCCCAGCCGCTCGTGGATGTGCTTGATCTCGTATTGCATCTGCTCGCGCAACTGCTTGTCGAGCGCGCCGAGCGGTTCGTCCATCAGCACCAGATCGGGCTCGAAGACCAGCGCGCGGGCCACCGCGATACGCTGCTGCTGTCCGCCGGAGAGCTGTCCTGGGCGGCGATTGCCCATCTGCGGCAGCTCCACCATCTTGAGGATCTTGGCGACGCGCTCCTCGGTCTCCGCCTTGCCCACGCCGCGCACCTGCAGCGGGAAGGCAAGGTTCTCGTTGATCGTCATGTGGGGGAAGAGCGCGTAGTTCTGGAACACCATGCCGATGCCACGCTTGTGCGGCGGCACGTTGTTGATGGGTTGATCCTTCACGTAGATCTCGCCATGCGTGGCTGGCTCGAATCCGGCGAGCATCATCAGGGTGGTCGTCTTGCCCGAGCCAGAGGGGCCGAGCATGGTCAGGAACTCGCCCTTGGCGATGTCGAGATTGAGATTCTTCACCACCAGCGTCTCGCCGTCGTAGCTCTTCTGCACGTCGACGAAACGCACCATGTTGTTTGCGGACGCTTGTTCCCTGGCCATACCCCTCACACTTTCGATCGCTCTGCGGCGCGGCTGCTGGCGTCGATCATAGGGCCGCCGCCGCGGCATTCAAGTCCGGTCATTTCTTCCGCTTGCGCGCAGACTTCACGGCCTTCGAGCGGGTCGGACCGGGGCTGGCCGGGACGATAAGATGGTCCGGTCCGTAGGGGAAGCCGGTGATGTTGCGGTTGCCCTTCTCAGTGATCACGAGAATGTCATGCTCGCGGTAGCCGCCGGCGCCCTTCTGGCCTTCCGGAATCATGATCATCGGCTCCATCGAGACGACCATGCCGGGCTCCAGGACGGTATCGCAATCCTCGCGCAGTTCCAGGCCGCCTTCCCGGCCATAGTAATGGCAGAGCACGCCGAAGGAATGGCCATAGCCGAAGGTGCGGTACTTCAGAAGGTCATGGCTGGCATAGATGTCGTTCAGCGCCTTTGCCACTTCGGAGCATTTCGCACCGGGAACCAGCAGCTTCTTTCCTTCGTCATGAACGTGGCAGTTGACCTCCCAGAGCCGGAGATGTTCCTTCGAGGCCGTTTCGGCAAAGAGCGTGCGCTCCAGCGCGACGTAATAGCCCGCCACCATCGGGAAGCAGTTCAGGCTCAGAATGTCGCCGCGGCGGATCTTGCGGCTGGTCACCGGATTATGCGCCCCATCGGTGTTCACGCCCGACTGGAACCAGGTCCATGTGTCCATCAGTTCCGCGTTCGGAAAGACCCGCGCGATCTCGCGCACCATGGCCTGGGTCGAATGCAACGCCACCTCATGTTCGGGAATGCCAACCGTGGTCGCTTCGACCACTGCGGCACCACCGATGTCGGCAATCCGGGTCATCTTGGTGATGTGCTTGATTTCCTCCGACGACTTGATCATCCGCATGCGCATCGAGGGTGCGGCGACGTCGACGAAGTCAACGCCCGGCAAGGCGTCCTGAAGCTGCTTGCGGAAATCCAGGTTCACGTGATCGAACTCGATGCCGATCCGCTTGGCTCCCTTCACCAGTCCCTGCACTGCCGTGAAGTAGTTTTCCTTCGACCAGTCCGTATAGGTGACGTTGTCGCCGAAAGTGCGCCGCGCCGGCTGGCCGCCGTCGATGGCCGCGCTTACCGAGGTTGCACCCTTCTGGGTGATCACCAGGCCGTATTTGCGGCCGAAATAGCAGTAGAGGAAGTCCGACAGGTAGCAGATGTTGTGGTAGCTGGTGAACAGGCAGGCATCCACGTTGCTCCGCGCCATCCAGCCGCGGATGTTGTCCTGACGCCGCTGCATTTCGGCCGCCGAGAAGGTGGGCTTCGGGCGCTTGCCGTTGTTGCGGTAGTCGACGACGTTGGGGCGTTCGAGAGCGGGCACGATGTTCTCCATACTGTTCACACCCTCATGTCCGGCGAAACGCGGGCTTGAGTCAAAGGATCATCCCTCACATAATCCATGAACAAATCTCATGGAGATACGCTTGGCCAAGCTGCCGCCGCTCAATGCGCTCAAATGCCTGGAAGCCGCCGCGCGATCCCAGAGCTTCTCGCGCGCCGCCGAGGAGCTGCATGTCACCCAGTCGGCGGTCAGCCACCAGATCCGGCTACTCGAAGACTGGTTCGGCACGTCACTGTTTGAACGCCGCGGCCGTCAGACCGTGCCGACGCCGAAGGGCGAGGAACTTGCCCGGTCCTTGGCCGAGGCTTTCGACATCATCGGGGTGGCCTGCAAGCGAATCGCCCAAAGCGACGCCGGGCCGGCCCTGACGATCGCCGCATTGCCTTCCATCGCGACAATCTGGCTCATACCTCGGCTGACCCGCTTCTTCGCCGAGCGGCCCGAGATCTCGGTCAAGGTCGTCTACGCCTTCCACGAACAGGCGCTGGACTTCGAAGACATCGACATTGCCATCCTGTGGGGTACGGGCGACTGGGAGGGCTGCAGGGCCACCCGCTTTCTTGACGGCGCGACGGTGGCCGTCTGCAACCGCGCCCTGCTCGACCGCGAAGGGCCGCTCGACTCGCCGCAGGCCCTGCTCGGCAGGCCCTTGCTGCACGACACCGATCGCCATGACTGGCAGACCTATATGCGCCGCGCCGGGCTGAAACATGCCGGCCCGGCGCCGGGGCCTATCTTCCAGGACTTCAACCTCCTGCGGGCCGCGGCCCTCGCCGGGCAGGGCATTGCGCTGTGCCCCAAGCTCGTGATCGCCGACGACCTGGACAGCGGGCGTCTCGTTCAGGTCTCAGACGTCGTGATCAAGGAGGACCATGCCTATCACGTCATCGAGCCGGCCGATCCCGGCCATCGGCATGCCGCCGCCATCGCCGCCTTCAAGTCCTGGTTGCTCGCCGCAGCCGCTCCCGGCGATTGAACCGGGCCTTGACCCCGTCGCAATGTGCGGCCAGATATGACGGATGTCCCAGGCGACCATGATCGATCCCTTCGGCCGGCATGTCACCTACCTCCGGGTCTCGGTGACCGACCGCTGCGATTTCCGCTGCGTCTATTGCATGGCCGAAGACATGACCTTCCTGCCCAAGCGGGACCTGCTCTCGCTCGAGGAGCTTGACCGGGTCTGCACGGCCTTCGTCGAGAAGGGCGTTAGGAAGATCCGCCTCACCGGCGGCGAACCGCTGGTGCGCAAGGGCATCATGACGCTGGTCGCAAGCCTCGGCCGCCATCTCCGCTCCGGCGCGATGGAGGAGCTGACGCTCACCACCAACGGCAGCCAGCTGGCCAGGCATGCGGCGGAACTGGCCCTCCATGGCGTGCGCCGCATCAACGTTTCGGTCGACACCCTGGACGACGCAAAGTTCAAGGCCATCACCCGCTGGGGCGAACTGGCCAGGGTGAAGGACGGGATCCGCGCCGCGCAGGCCGCGGGCCTTGCCATCAAGATCAACGCGGTGGCGCTCAAGGGCGTCAATGACGCTGAGATTCCCGAGATGATCCGCTGGGCGCATGGCGAAGGCATGGACCTCACGCTGATCGAGACCATGCCGCTGGGCGACATCGACGGCGACCGCACCGACCAGTACCTACCCCTGTCCGTCGTCCGGGCCGGCCTCATGGACCGGTTCACGCTCGAGGACATTACCTACAAGACCGGCGGACCGGCGCGCTACGTGCGGGTGAAGGAGACCGGCGGTCGCCTCGGCTTTATCACGCCGCTCACCCACAACTTCTGCGAAAGCTGCAACCGCGTGCGGCTGACCTGCACCGGAACGCTTTACATGTGCCTGGGCCAGGAGGATGCCGCCGACCTGCGCGCGCCCCTGCGGGCCTCCGAGGGCAACGACCTGCTCAACGCCGCCATTGACGAGGCGATCGGCCGCAAGCCCAAGGGCCATGACTTCGTCATCGACCGGCGCCGCAACAAGCCGGCAGTCTCCCGCCACATGAGCGTCACCGGCGGTTGAACGCTAACTCCAGGCCAGCATAGCGATGCGCCGCCCGCCGCAGGGCTTGGATGCGCCCAGAGCACTGCCGTCAGGCGGCATATCGCGCTAGACAGTCGGACACATGGTCCGGCTTCCCGAAAACACGGTGTTGCGCGCAGGCGTCTTCATGGTCCTGGCCATGGGGTCCTTCGTCACCAACGACACGCTGATCAAGCTGGTGGGCAACAGCCTGCCGGTGGGCGAAATCATCATGGTGCGCGGCGTGATCGCCATGGCCTTCATCGGCCTCATCTGTGCCTGGCAGGGGGTTCTCGGCAACCTCCCGCTGCTGCGCAGCCGTTATGTCCTGCTGCGCACCACGCTCGACCTGATCGCCACACTTCTCTTCATCATGGCGCTCATGCACATGCCGATCGCCAACATCACGGCCGTGATGCAGGTGGTGCCGCTGGCAGTGGCCCTGCTGTCGGCGCTGGTCCTGCGCGAAAGGATCGGTCTCGGCCGCATGGTGGCGATCGTCGTGGGATTCCTCGGCGTTCTGCTGATCGTCAAGCCGACCCCGGCCAACTTCACGATCTACGATGTCTTTGCGCTGCTGATCGTGCTTGCCGTGGCGGTTCGCGACATTGCCACGCGCCGCATCCCGGCCCGCATCCCGACCTTTCTCATCGCACTGGCGAACGCCGCGTTCGTCACCGCGGGTGGCGCTGCGCTCTGCGCGGTACAGGGCTTTACCATGCCGGACGCCTGGCAGCTGGGCACGCTCGCCCTCGCCGCGGTCTTCCTCGCCTGCGGCTACCTGTTCATGGTCACGACGCTGCGGCTCGGCGACCTCTCCGCGACGGCGCCATTCCGCTATTCGATCATGCTTTTCGCCATCGTCTACGGCATTCTGGTGTTCGGCGAGTATCCGGACTGGCTTGCCATTTCAGGCATGTTGCTGATCGCGATCACCGGCCTTTATGCCGCGCACCGCGAAGGCCGCGTCAGAGATAGCGCCAGAATGCCAGTATCGTGAGGCAGACGGCCCAGACGAGGATGCCATTGCGGATGACATTTGGCGGCATGCGCTTGGCGAAGCGCGCCGTGACATAGCCGCCGATCACGGCGCCGGTCATCATCACGAGGGAGGGAATCCAGCGAATGACGCCGGCTTGAGCGAAGATCGCGATACTGATCAGGGTCATCAGCGTGATGGTGATGTTGCGGATGGCATTCGCCTGGTGAATGTTCATCTGCGAGAAGATCGAGTATATCGCGAACATCACGATGCCCATGCCGAGGCCGAAGTAGCCGCCATAGACATAGACGATGAACTCCAGCACGAATGACAGCCACAGCCAGCGGCTGCCGTCGAAGTTGAAGTCGCGCTCCAGCTTCTGCTTCAGCCACGGGCCCAGGGCGAAGGAGAGCGTGGCGAACAGGAGCAGCCAGGGGATCACTTTCTCGAAGGCGGCCTCGCCGGTCATGATCAGGATGGTGGAGCCGATGACGCCGCCTGCGGCCGCCAGCAGCAGCCGCAACCACAAATGGCGCCGCACGCTGGCCAGTTCGATGCGATAGACGACGGTTCCCACCACATTGGCGGGCAGGACCGCCACGAAATTCGAGGCATTGGCCTCGATCTCGCTGAGGCCCGCGGCCAGCAGCAGGGGAAAGGTCATGAAGCCCGCGCCGCCCGCCATGACGTTGATCAGGCCGGCCAGCAGGCCACCCGCGAAAAGCAAGATGATGTGCAGAAGATCCATGCGTGAGGCCCTGCCGCTCCATAGACCTGGTGCCCTATCTGCCACAATGGGCGGAACCGCATGGCAACCCCGTGCAATCATCGGCGGAAACGTGCTAACCAGAACGCATGTGGACCAACGTGATCATTCTCTCCCTCGCTACGCTGCAGCGCATCGTGGAGTTCGTCATCGCCACCCGCAACAGGCGGCGGCAGGTTGCCCGGGGCGGCTTCGTCATCGGACCGAACCTGCAGCCGGTGATGATCCTGCTGCAGGCGGCCTGGCTGATCGGCCTGTGGTATCTCGCCTACCGGCTGGAGGTGAACTGGCCCTGGCTTTTCGCCTACATCGGCCTCGAGGCGGCGCGGGGATGGATCGTGGCCCTGCTGGGCAGCCAATGGACCTCGCGCATCGTGGTCAATGCCAGCGAACCTTTCGAGGGGTCGCGCCCCTTCAGCATCTTCCGCGAGCCCAACTACGTGATCATCGGGCTGGAAATGTTCATCCTGCCCATGGTCTTCGGCCTGTGGTGGTGGGGCGCCATCTTCGCCGCACTCTATGCGGCGCTGATCTACTGGAAGGTCATCGCGGAGAACAAGGCGGTCAAGCCGCTGACCGAGCCGCCAGAGTCGGACGCGACGACGGCCTGATCCGGCGCGAGGCTAATCGGTCTCGGTGCCTGCCACTGCAGAACCGACGGGCACCTTGACTGTGACGGGTCCAGCAGTTTCGAAGACCAGCGTAAGCTCGACCACCTCGCCCTGCTTGAGCGGCGCCTTCAGACCCATCAGCATGACATGCAGTCCGCCGGGCTCCATGGTGAGGGTTCCATTCGGCTGGAGATCGACGGGGCCCGCTTCCTCCATGCGCATAATGTCACCATCCTTGATGGTCCGGTGCAGGGTGGCCATGGACGCGACCGGGCTTGAGACCGTCAGGAGCCGGTCAGCCGTCTTGCCCTGATTGGTGATCGAGACATAGACCGCACCCGCCTTCGCTACAGGCGTGGCCGAAGCGCGGGCATAGGCATCCTTCACCAGAACGTCACTGGCGCTGACGCCAGTGGCCGATGCTAGGATGGCGCCGAACGTGAGGGCGGCTGCGGCGGCGATTTCGAGCGTGAGTTTGCGCATGGCACAAGTCTTGACCCGAAAATGGGCTGTCGTATGGCAGAAGGCGCGCGACGCTGCGCCACGCATGGTCTTGGCCGTTACGTTGCTTGCGGGAGCTGAGGCCATGGCGCAGGAGCCGGTCGCCGTCGAACTGGTCCTCGCACTCGACAGCTCGGCCAGTGTGGACCGGCGGGAATTCCAACTGCAGCTGGAGGGTCTCGCATTGGCGTTCCGCGATCCCGAGGTGCTGCAGGCGGTGGAGAACCTCAAGCCCCTTGGGGCCGCCATCGCCGTGCTGCAGTGGGGCGCACCGGGGGAGACCCGGATCGTGCTTCCCTTCACACCGGTCCGCTCGGCCCGCGAAGCCAAGGCCTTCGGTTTCCAGATCGGACTGATCCGCCGCTGGCAATGGGCCAGTTCCACCTCGATCGCCACCGCGCTCGACGACAGCCGCATACTGATCGAATCAAACGACTACGAAGGATTCCGCCGCATCATCGACGTTTCGGGCGACGGGCCGGACAATGGCGGCGGGGACCTCGAGGCGGCGCGGAAACGTGCGCTCGCCGCCGAGATCACCGTGAACGGCCTGCCCATCATGGCCGATGACTCCGCGCTCGACCGCTACTACGAAGACAAGGTGATCGCCGGGGCCACCGCCTTCATCGAGCCCGCCCGCGATTTCGAGGACTATGTACGCGCCATCCGCGATAAGCTGTTGCGGGAGCTCAGGCCGCTGGGCTCCTAGCGCGCCAGCGCCCGATCGGCCGCCGTGGCCGGAATCCACCACGCCCGTCCCCGGGGAGTCTCGACATACTCCGGCCACGGAAAATCGAGCGGCGGATCGTAGTCGCACCAGGGCACCGGGTCGGCTTCCTTCGCCTTGCGGTCCGCGAACTCGGCCTTGGCTTGCGCCAGGGTACCCCGATCCAGCATCAGATCGAGGATGGTGGCGGCGATGGTCTTGCCTGCCGTGGCGATGGTCGGGTCGATGCAGGCGGGAATGCCGCCCAGGGCATTGAGCGCCCATTCGGGATAGGCAAATCCCGGCGGCGCCTTCAGCACGGCGCGCCCGACATAAAAGCGCGCCGTGGGCGCAAACCACGTCATGTCCGTGTAATCGTCGGAGGTGTAGTGCGTCTGCCAGGCGGGGATCTGGTCGCGGATGCGGCGCTCGGCCTCCTCCGGCGGGATGAGCTGGGACAGTTCATCCGCGAAGGGCGAGGGCATGGCCTCGAGGCCGAGTTCGCGCTGCAAGGCCTGGGCCTTTGCCACGGCATCGGCGCCATAACGCGGCGCGCCCGCCCTTTCGAGATTGCGAAAAGTGATCTCCGCCATGGCATGATTGGCGAGACCGGGTTTCGACTTCGACACCCAATGCTTCCGGACGGTACAATGAGCGGCCGTGGCGGCGGCCGCCGCGTTGCGGTCGAGAACGGCATGGATGTTCCGCAGCATGGCGACATCGGGCGCGCGGGCGGCAAACATGATCATCGCCATCTGGGCGGCGAGGTTGTCGGCGGTTGCCTGGCCGCTGGCGAGAATTGTCTCGTTCAATGTCCAGGTCCCGCTGTGCGGCAGCATGTGGTCGCGCATCATCTTCGACAACGTGTACATGGCAACCACTGCGTCATTCGCGCCCGGCGCGCGCGCCATGGTGTGAGCGGCGGGAATCGGCCCACCCGCAGCTCCCGATCCCTGCAGCCAGGTTTCCGGGCTCTCGCAGAGGAACTCGTAGATCGCGGCATGATAGGGGCCGCAATGCGTATCCCAGCGCGCCGTATTGCAATAGGGCATCATGTAGAAGGGATGGAAGGACAGGATGGCGTCGAGTCCATCATAGTAACCGCGCGCCGCATGGATGGGCTTCGATCCCCTCACCTTTTCGGCCGGCTCGCCCATGAAGCGGATCGTGCCGGAAATGCCGTGCGCCTGCATCGCCGCCTTGGCGGCCAGCGCGCCAACCAGCGAGCCGATGCCCAGAGCCGAATGCGGATCGGTATGGCCGCCCGCAAAGCGCGACAGGCCCGGGCGCGGCGCACGATAGGTGTCGGCGATCTGGCAGTTGCCCGGCACGGCATCGTACTCGGCATAGGCCATTATGGTGGGGCCAGGCCCATTGGACCAGGTGGCCGCAAAGGCCGTGGGCATGCCGCCGCTGCCCTCCTCCACATCAAATCCCTCGGCCCGCAGCTTTCCGACATACCATGCGCTCGACCTGTATTCCCGCCACGCCGTCTCCGCGAGATCCCAGATATGCGCGTTCCATTGCGACCAGTGCGGCTGCATGGCCTCGACCCAGGCAAAGGCCGTGCGTTGCGAGTCATGCATCAAGAACCTCGATCAATTTCCTCGCCGCGCGGGCGATCTCGTCTTCGGTGAAGCCGGCAAAGCTCAAGAGAAGCCCCTGCTTGCGCTTTCGACCCGCATAATGCCCCGACAGGGACTGGCTTTCGATGCCATGCGCCAAGAGACGCGCGACAAGCCCCTCGTCGTCGGCGTGATCGTCAAGGCGCAGCAGCAGGGTCAGGCCCGCCGGCGAAGCTTCCACGTCAAAGAGCCTGCCGTCGCCGGGCTTGAGCGCGGCGATGAGGCATTCCCGCCGTGCCGCATAGATGCGGCGCATGCGGCGGATGTGGATGGCAAAGGCACCGCTCGACATGAAGCTGGCCAGCGCCGGCTGCGCCATGAGCGACGGCGGCGCGCCGTGCGACAGGCGCTCGTCGCGGAAGCGGCCAACCAGCGTCTTCGGCACCACCAGATAGCCCAGCCGGAGGATCGGCGAGAAGACCTTCGAGAAGGTGCCCGAGTAGATGACGCTCGCCCGCTTGTCGAGACTCATCAGCGCCGGCAGGGGTCTTCCGACATAGCGGTATTCGCTGTCGTAGTCGTCCTCGATGACGATGGCACCGGCATCCGCCGCCCAGTCCAGGAGTTCGAGCCTGCGCGCCAAAGGCATGGTGACACCGGTCGGATACTGCCGTGCCGGGGTGACGAAGGCCGCCCGCGCCTGTGCCGCCCGCTCCCGCCCTGCCGACACCACCAGTCCTTCGTGGTCGACGGGAACCGGAACAACCGAAACGCCCCCCAAGGCGAAGACCCGGCGCGCGGTCGGATAGCCGGGCTCCTCGATCCAGATCCGATCGCCATCCTTCAGCACCGCGCGCGCCACGAGATCGAAGGCATCGACGCCCCCGGCCGTGACGATGACCTGTTCGGTGTCGCACGAAATCCCGCGCCACTCATAGAGGTGACGGGCGATGGCCTCCCGCAGCGGCAACCATCCGAAGGCATCATTGTGCTCGAGAAGCGTCACTGGCGGGTTGCGCCAGAAGCGTCCGAGCAACCGGCCCCAGTCATCATGGGGGAAGTTCTCCCAGTCCACCAGGCCGAAGCGGAAAGGCCGCGCCGGCTCGCGGCGCTGGCCTGCCGCCCTCGTGATCCTTGCCGGACGCGGTGCGGCAGCCGTCAGCAGCGACTCCGGCAGCTCCGCCGCCACGCGCGTGCCCGAGCCCGAACGCGTCTCGATATAGCCCTCGCCCAGCAGCTGGCCATAGGCCTCCACGATGGTGGCGCGCGCCACTTTCAATTCGTCCGCAAGGGCCCGGGTCGACGGCAGCTTGGCCTGCGGCCTGAGCCGGCCGTCCAGCACCAGCGCCCTGATCTGCCGGGCAATCTGCGAATGCAGCGGTTCGCGGTCGTCGCGGTCGACGCCCAGCTCACTGGCCGAGGTTCCGAGAAGTGGTCTGCTCATAAGCGTCAAACATGGTCCTTTCATCCGGACCATATCGCAGCCTAAGAGGGATCGCAAACAGGAGACCACAAATGGCTGCTGCCCCCAGCGAACGAACGCGCGTGAAGCGGCTGAACAAGCGCGCGAAGTATGATGCAGAGACAGTGCATGGCATTCTTGATGCCATGCCAGTCTGCAGCGTTGGCTATGTCTTCAAGGGCGCGCCCTTCGTGACCACCACGCTGCAGTGGCGCGAGGGCGATCACATCTTCTGGCACGGTTCGGCCGCCAGCCGCATGCTGGAGGCCTGCGAGAATGCCGAGGTCTGCGTCAGCGTCAGCATCATCGACGGCTTCGTGATGGCGCGCTCGGCCTTCAATCATTCCTGCAACTACCGCTCGGTCATGGTCTTCGGAACCGCCCGCAAGATCACCGACCCCGCCGAGAAGGAGCTGCGGTTGCGCAATTTCACCGAGCAGCTCTGGCCCGGCAGGTGGGACATGCTGCGCCCTGTCACGGCCAAGGAAATCAAGGCGACGACGGTGCTCACCCTTGCCCTGGACGAATCCTCGGCCAAGGTCCGCAACGGACCTCCAGGCGACGACGAGGAGGACTATGCCCTTCCCATCTGGGCCGGCGTCATTCCGGTCAGGACCCAGATCCTTCCGTCGACGGACGATCCGCGCCTGATCCCGGGCCTCACCCCTCCGCCGCATATCGGCAGCTTCAAGTTCGGCTAGGCTGTGCGCCGCATCAGCTCGACCATATAGGCCGTCGACCAACCGAACATGAGAAAGCCGTTGGCTGTCGTGAGGCCAGACAGCAAGCGCCAGTCCGGCCCGAGCGTGATGTCGCCAAAACCGGCCGTGGTGAAGGACACCAGCGCGAAGTAGACGGCAGGTTCGAGCGTGTCGAAGGCGCCGACCGCGAGGAACGTGACGGCCCAGGCCATGACATTGATCAACTGCACCCCAAGGATGAACAGCACCGTCGTGATGATCACGCCGGTATTGGCATAACGCCGCAGGTAGCGGCGCTCGAATTTGATCATCGCCTCAAGTCGCCGGTTAAGGTAGGCCAGCATCTCGGCCTGGAAGGCGACCGTTATGGCGATCACGAGCATGCCGATCAGGATCTGCACGATCACGTGTCGGAAACCTCCACGCGGAGGATCTGCCCCTGGGCGTTGAGCGTCACATGCTCGACGCCGGCGCGCCGGAAGGCCTTGCCGCTCGATCGCGACGTCGCAGCAAGCCGCCAGACGCTGCGCACAGCGTGCGGCGCGATCAGCTCCATCGAGTCGTCGATGGAGTGCTGGTCGGGATATTCGGCAAAGTAGGCCGACATCGACTGCAGGATGGCTTCGCGTCCGGTGAGCACGCCAATGGCGGGCGAGTGATAGGTGGCATCGGGCGCGATCAAGGGTTTCACCAGATTCACGTCGAATGCGTTCAGCGCCTCGTGGTATCGCCTGACGATGGCCAGCGCGTCGACCGCATTCACGATGCCAGGCCGCCGATGATGCGGATCCAGCTGCGGATGCCCCGCTGGAAGCTTGCAAGATTGTATTTCTCGTTGGGACTGTGGATCGCGTCGTCGTTCAGGCCGAAGCCGACAAGCACGCTGTCCATGCCGAGGATGTCCTTGAAGGAACGGCAGATCGGAATCGAACCACCCGATCCCATCAGCACAGCATCGCGCTTGAACTCAGCCTTGAGCGCCGCCGCCGATTTCGAGATCCAGGGATTGTTCTCCGGGATCTCGGTGGCCGGACTGCCGCCGCCGCGCCCGGAGAACGTGACCTTGCAGTCCTTCGGGATACGCGCCTTCACAAACGCCTGGAAGGCCTTCAACACCTTCTCCGGGTCCTGCTTGCCGACCAGCCGGAAGGTGAACTTGGCATGGGCCTGCGACGGCAGGACCGTCTTGGTGCCGGCGCCGGTATAGCCGCCCCAGACGCCGTTCACCTCTGCCGTGGGCCGCGCCCAGATCTGCTCAAGCACGCTCTTGCCCTTCTCGCCCGCCGGAACCGTGAGGCCGACCTCCTTCAGAAACTTCGCGTCCGAGAACTTCAGGGCCTTCCACTGCTTCTTCGTGGCGGCAGGCAGCGGCGACACGCCATCATAGAAGCCGGGAATGGTGATCTTGCCCGTCTTGTCATGCAGGGCTGCGATCACCTTGCTCAGGACGCGGATGGGATTCATCGCGGGTCCGCCATACATGCCGGAATGCAGATCGATGCGCGGCCCGGTGATGGTGACCTCCTCATGCACTAGCCCGCGCAGGCGCGTGGTGATGGCTGGCGTCTTCGCATCCCACATGTTGGTATCGCAGACGAAGGCCACGGCGCAGGACAGTTCCTTCCTGTTGGCCTTCAGGAAGGGCACGAGCGACGGCGAACCCGATTCTTCCTCGCCTTCGATGAGGAAGGTCGCCTTGATCGGCAGCGAGCCGGTCGCCGTGATCCATGCGCGCGCCGCCTCGACAAAGGTCATGAACTGTCCCTTGTCGTCAGCAGTGCCGCGGCCATAGAGGCGTTCGATGCCATCCGCATCCTTGCGGCGCTGCGGCGCGAAGGGCGGGGTCTTCCACAGCTCCAGCGGATCCGCAGGCTGTACATCATAGTGCCCATAGAACAGGACATGCGGCGTCTTCGCATTCGCATCCTTGGGCGTGTAATGCTCCACGACCATCGGGCGCCCAGGTGTCGGCCTGGCCTTCGCATCGAAACCCATGGACGAAAGGTCGGCGACGATGGCCGCTGCCGCCCTGTCGCAGTCGGCGGCGTGGGCCGGATCGGTCGAGATCGAGGGAATCCGGCAGAGCGTGAAAAGCCTTTCGAGGCTCTGGTCGAAGTCCTTCTCTGCGGCGGAGAGAATGGGGGCAAGGTCGGTCATGGATCGTTCCTCACGCAAATTCGGAGATGATGCGGGCCCAGCTGCGGATGCCCTTGTGATAGCATTCGACGTCGTATTTCTCGTTGGGACTGTGAACGCTATCGGCATCGCGCGCGAAGCCCACCAGCAGGCTGTCGATTCCCAAGTGAGTCTTGAAGGACTCGACCACGGGGATCGATGCGCCGCAGCCGATCAGCGCGGCGGGCCTCCCCCATTCGTCCTCCAGGGCCTTCCGCGCGGCAATGACCCACGGCGTGTCAGCCGCAATCGAGATGCCGGTGCTGTCGCCGTGACCGCCAGAGAACCTCGCCTTGCAATCCTTCGGCAGGCGGGCCTTCACGAAGTCCCGGAACGCCTTGTGGATCTTGCGTGGGTTCTGACCTTCCACGAGGCGGAAGGTGAGTTTGGCGGTGGCTTCCGCCGGCAAGACGGTCTTGGAGCCAGCGCCGCGATAGCCGCCGAAGATGCCGTTGAACTCGGCGGTCGGGCGGGCCCACATCTGTTCGAGCGGCGTGAACGCCGTCTCGCCAGCAGGCTGCGACAGGCCGACATCGCCGAGATACTTCTTTGCCGAAAATCGCAGCTTCGACCATTCCCGCCGGCGCTCGGCCGAGGGGGGCTTTACACCGTCGTAGAAGCCGGGAATGGTCACACGGCCCCGAGAGTCGTGCATATCGGCCAGGATGCGGCTTAGTACCTTGATCGGATTGACGGCCGGGCCGCCATAGTATCCGGAGTGGAGGTCGATCTTCGGCCCGGTGACGATCACCTCGTCATCGATGCAGCCGCGCAGCCGCGTGATGATGGCCGGGGTTTCGTCCATCCAGAGTTCGGTATCGCAGATGAAGGCGGCATCCGCCTTGAACTCGCGCGCATTGAGGGCCAGGAAGCGGTCAATGTGGGTGGAATCCCCCTCCTCGTCGCCCTCGAGCATGATCGTCAGCCGGAAGGGCAAGGAGCCCACCTGCGAGAGCCATGCCCGGCTGGCTTCGAGAAAGGTCATCAACTGGCCCTTGTCGTCGCTGGCCCCCCTGGCAAAGATGCGATCCTTGCCATCCTTTCCCCTGCGGATCTGCGGGGAGAAGGGCGGGCTGTCCCACAGCTGCAGCGGATCGGCGGGCTGTACGTCATAATGACCATAGAAGAGGATATGGGGTGGCCGCGGCGAGGCGGCCGGCGGGTCAAGTTTTCCGATCACGACCGGCTGGCCGGTGGTCTCCCGGATCGAGGCCTCGAAACCCATGGCGGCGAGGGTTCCTTCCAGCCAGCGGGCGGCATCACGGCACGACCCGTGGTATTGCGGATCGGTACCGACGGAGGGAAAGCGGAGAAATTCGAACAGGCGGTCAAGGCTGAAAGTAAATTGTTGATCAATTTGCGCGAGAACAGGTTCAAGATGGGACAAGACAACACCATGGGGCCGGAAAACCGGAATCATAGGCACTGTCTCACGGCGCATGCCCGTGGAGCAAGGGTCAGGTCATGAGCACGGCCGCGCCGCAGTTCCAGCTGGCCCGCGACAGCCTGCAGGCACGCGAGCCCGCGGCCGGCATCGGCCGGATCCGCCGCCGGGGCTACCAGCGCTTCGTGCATCTCATGTCCTTCGTGGACCTGGCTTTCGTCTGGCGCCGGCGCTGGTTCTTCATCACCATGATCCTGGGCTTCGCGCTGATGTCGGCGCCAACCCCCGCGGGCCTGACCCACGAAGGTCAGATCGTTCTGGTCATGTCGCTCATGGCGACCATGCTCTTCATCACCGAGGCCATCCCGCTGCCAACCGTGCCACTGCTGATCATCGTCGGCGAGGTGGTGCTACTCGGCATGGATTCCACCGAAGTGGCCCGCAGCCTGATGACCGATTCCGTGCTCTTCATCATGGGGTCGCTGATGCTCGCCGTGGCCATCGTCAAGCAGCGGCTCGACAAGCGCATTGCCTGGTGGATCGTGCGGGTGACCGGGACCAACGTCTACTGGATCAGCTTCGGCATCGTCACGGTCTGCGGCGTTCTCGCGGCCTTCATCGGCGAGCACACGGTCGCCGCCATGATGTTGCCCGTGGGCGTCACGCTGATCTCGCTCACGTCGAACGACCCGAAGAAGGTCCACAATCTGGCGGCCGTCATCCTGTTCTCGATTTCCTATGGCTGCTCCATTGCGGGTGTGGCGACACCGTCCGGCGGAGCCCGGAACGCCATCATCATCAGTTACTGGAAGGACTTCTTCTACAATCCGCTGGATCCGGAAACGCGCCGCTTCCTGATGGACTACGTCACCTGGACCATCTACGCCTTCCCGATGTTCCTGCTCCGCCTGCCCATCGTGGCGGCACTGCTGATCTACACGTTCAAGCCGGAAGTCACGGACATGTCCCGGGCCATCAGCCGCCTGCGGGCGCAGGTCTCGATGCAGGGTCCCATGCGCGGCAATGAATGGATGACCATCCTGATCTTCGCCATCACCATCCTGGGCTGGGTCACGATGTCGAATACGCTCGGGCTGGGCATCATCGCGGTCGCCGGCGCAGCAGCCTTCCTGGTCTTCGGCCTGGTGCGCTGGGAGGACATCAACTCCGGCGTCAACTGGGGGGTGGTCCTGCTCTATGCCGCGGCGATCTCGCTCGGTGTCGAGATGAAGGCGACGGGTGCTGCCGAATGGGTGGCGGCCAGCGTCTTCGACGTGATGAAGAGCCTGTCGATCGGATCGGGCATCGGCTTCAACGCAGCCATTTCGCTGCTGACCATCGGCGTCTCGAATACCATGACGGCCGGTGCCGCCGTGGCCGTGCTTGCTCCGGTGGTGCTGAAGACCGCCGTGGCTGCCGGCGAGGATCCGATCAGCGCCGGCTTCGTGACCGCCATCTCATCTGCCTTCGGCTACCTCACGCCGGCGGCGCAGCCGGCCTTCACCATCATCTTCGCCTCGGGTTATCTGAAGGGTCCCGACTTCTTCAAGATCGGCATCCGCATGATGCTGATCTCCTTTGCGGTGCTCCTGCTCCTGGCCACGGTGTACTGGCCATTCCTGCAGCACATGTCATAGGCTGGGCGCATGGCGTTCTTCAGCCGCACAACCCTCTCGGACCGCCAGGAAGCAGCGGTAAACAAGACCCTGCAGAACCTGCGGACCCAGCGCCGCAACCGGTTCCGGGCGCTTGCCTGCATCGACGGGACCGACGAATCCTTCGTGACAGTGCGCTTCGGTGCGCGATACTGCGTGCAGAGCAACTGCGATCTGATCATCCTCTTTGTCAGACCCATCGACCAGGGGCTGCATTCCGGCGGCCTGCAGGTGCGGCTTGCCCGCCAGAACATGCTGGACGCGGGCTTCGAACTGCCCGGAGTCCGCCACCTCCGCCGCGCGATCGAGATTCTCAAGGAAGAGGGAATTGACGTGTCTGCCTGGCCGCAGGAGGCCGAACATCAGGATGCCTGGGGGGACGCCGCCGGCGACAACAAGATCGAGTACCTCAGCCCCGAAGGCCGTTCGGTTGTGGTCAAGCTGAAGACGGCGCCGGACTCGCGCTCGATGCAGGCCGTGCGCCGGTCCGCAGTGCTCGCCACAGTGACAGGTGAGCCGATCACCCTGTTTTCGGTGGCGACGACCGAGTCGGGCCGGAGCGCCGCCGAGGAGGCCGTGGCCAATGCAAAAGCTCTTCTCAGGGCCATGAAGATCAACGTGGCCGAGACGCGCGTGGCCGTGGGCACGCCAGCGGAAGAGATCATCGAGTCGGGATCGCTCTACAAGGTCATCGTCGTGACAGACGAAGGCCGCAGCAGATTGCAGCGCCTGTTCCGCGGGTCGATCGCAACCGATGACCCGGCCTTCCGGCACGACGTCAATGAAATGGGGGAGGCCCCGGTTCTCGAACATGGCGCGTTGCGCCTCACCCAGTCCGGCGTGATCCTGGACTATCTGGCCGAACGGACCGGCCGGTACGGCGCGGAGAACGCCAGCGAACGGCGCGAGATCTGGCGCTGGATCCTCTTCGACAATCACAAGTTCACGGCGAGCCTCGCGACCCTGCGCTTCCTCGTCAACTTCGCCAAGACGGGCGAGACTCCGGTAACGGAATTCCTGCGGGCCCGCGCCATCAACGCCATCAAGATCGTCGACGGGCATCTTGCCGAACATACCTTCATCATTGGCAAGCGACTGACGATCGCCGACGTCTCGCTGAGCGGATATGTGTTCTATGGTGACGAGCTGACCATCCCGCTCGCCAGCTATTCCAATCTGCAGAAGTGGATGGATCGCATCCGGGCGCTTCCCGGCTGGAAGCATCCCTATGATCTGATGCCGCGCGCGCCGATGTGAACGGTCAGGTGCTGGGGGACATGGCCTCGAGATACTCGTCCAGGTGCTCAAGGTTCTCGAACCGCATCCAGCCTTCATCCGTTTCGGCTTCGACAGTGCCGTCCGACAGAATGCGGGCGGGTCGATTGCGGATCGTCCGCTCTTCCACGACATAGAGCTGATCTTCGCCGCCCTGCGCCTCGTCGATCGCTTCCTCGATTTCCTCGATCGCCGCTTCAGCGGCGGCTTCCGACGGCGCGCTGGCCACGATGGTCTCGGTGACGTTCACGCCGGTCACCGCGGGCTTGTCGCCGAAGGCCTTGCTCAGGTCGTGCTTGGCCCGTTCGATCTTGTCGATGGTTTCCTTCACTTCGGGCGACACCTCCGTGATGGCTGTGGCAGCTGCCGCGGCCTCGGCAGCCCGGCGGCCATACTCCGGGATGGGAGTGGCCGCTGCCTTGGCCGGTGCTGCCACGAAGGCGGCGGCCGCGTATCGATCGCCCAGCACGTCCACCGCATTGATGACACCGCCAAGGCCAAGCGAGAGCAGGCCTCCCACCAGAAGCACGGACGCAGTATCGAGCGTTACGCCCCAGGCGACCATCTGCGCCGTCGAGAAGAAGACCATCAGGCCAAGCGCAATCCCTATCGCAGCCAACAGAATTCCGGCGATCCACATCAGTTTTGCCATGGCAAGCCCCTCAACTCGATTTTCGGCAGCGGTCCCAAGCTATCATGAACCGTCGCCGTGGTTAATATTCCATCAATTTCCAAGGATTGGAAGCGCTTAGCTGTCCATGACGATTCGCGGTGCCGGTCGGGCAAGCCCCCCCTGTTCGACCGCCTCCCAGACCTTCCGTGCGATATCCCGATAGATGGCTGCATGCTGACCATCAGGAAGCGTGGCAGTCACCGGCTCGCCGCGATCGGACCGCAGTCTCACGTCCCGATCCAGCGGCACTTCACCGAGGAAGGTCACGCCTAGCCTCTCCGCCTCTTCGCGCGCACCGCCATGACCGAAGATCTCATGACGCTTTCCGCAGCCGTCGCAGACAAAGTAGCTCATGTTCTCCACGATGCCCAGGACCGGGACGTTGACCTTCCGGAACATGTTGAGGCCCTTGCGGGCATCGATCAACGCAAGATCCTGCGGCGTGGACACGATCACCGCGCCCGACAGCGGCGTCTGCTGCGCCAGGGTCAGCTGCGCATCGCCCGTGCCGGGCGGCATGTCGACGATCATCACGTCGGTTTCGCTCCAGGCCGTCTCGCGAAGAAGCTGCGTGAGCGCCGACATCACCATGGGGCCCCGCCAGATCATTGGCGTGTCCTCGGCCACGAGAAAGCCGATGGACATCAGCTCCACGCCGAAGCGCTCCATCGGCTTCATCTTCTTGCCTTCGACGTCGGCGGCCTGCGGCTTGCCGGACAGCCCGAACAGCTTTGGCATCGACGGGCCATAGACATCGGCATCGAGCACGGCCACCCGCAGGCCCAGCGCCTTGAGCCCGAGCGCAATGTTGATGGCCGTTGTCGACTTGCCCACGCCGCCCTTGCCCGACGCAACCGCAACAATATGCCGGATGCCCGGCACGGCCTGGCCGCGCTGTGCCGCCTGGGCCCTGGGGCCGGGCTCGCGTTGCGGGGGGCGTTCTGCGGTCAGGGCAACAATTGCCTTGGATACGCCGGGTATCGCCGCCACAGCCTTCTCGACGGCGGCCCGCAGGAGCTCCATCGTCTTGACGTGTTGGGGATCGGTGCTGATGGCAAACATCACCGTGCCGTCCTGTATGGAGATCTCCGATACCAGCCCGGCCGACACAAGATTGCCGCGCCCGTCCGGCGCGGCGATGCGCTTGAGCACCGATACGATGTCGTCCCTTGTAACCTGCGGCATGTCATTCATCCAGCTGTGCTGCGGCCCGCATAGCCGTGACCGGGGCCGCGGGCAAGACACGGCTTACAGCGGCTCGAAGCTCTGGCAGGAGATCGGTTTCGAACCAGGCGTTGCGCTTGAGCCATGCGTTGTTGCGCCATGACGGATGCGGCATCGCGATGAGCTGCGGCGACAATGCCAGTCCGCTGCGCCAGTCCCGCACCGCGGCATCCAGGCTGCCGGGAAAGGCTTTGTCCATGTGCCAGCGCATGGCATGGGCACCCAGGCAGATCACCAGTTCGACCTGGGGCATGGCCGCCATGCAGCCGGCACGCCAGGCCAGCGCGCATTCGCGGCGCGGCGGCAGGTCTGCCCCCTTCGGGGTGAGCCCCGGAAAGCAGAACCCCATGGGCAGGATGGCGGTCCGCGCCGGATCATAGAAGTCCTCCATGGAGACGCCCAACCACTGCCGCAGCCGGTCGCCCGAGGGATCGGTAAAGGGCCGGCCAGACTGGTGGACGCGCGCCCCCGGCGCCTGCCCGGCGATCAGAAGCCGCGCCGTTGCGCTTGGCTGGAGGACCGGACGCGGCTCGTGCGGCAGCGCACGACCCGTCGGCCTGTCGCGGCAGATGCGGCAGGCAAGGATCTGATTGGTCAGGTCCGTGAGGCGAGTTTGCTTCAAAGTTTACCGGTGTTCCAAAGCCGACATTAGCGAAAGTGACCTATGGTGTAGGGTGAATTTGGACTGTATCGCGATGCCAAGGGACGGGTCATGGCGAGCATGACAGGTGAGGACGCTCCCATGAAGAGCCAGGAGTCGCCCGTACAGGGCCCGTCGACCGGCAGCGAGTCAATGCCTGCCCAAAGCAGCGGCTGGCAAAGGGAACTGCTTGTCCATTTCCTTCGCAATCAGATTCGTGTCACCCCGGCAATGCCGGTGCTTGCCCTGCTGCTGGGGATCACCGCGATGCAGTGGGCAAACCCGACCCGGGTCATCGTCTGGATGATAGGGGCCTTCGCATGCCAGGCTATCCAGACCTACCTGTGCCAACTCTATTTCAAGCGCGAGCGCAGCTATGACGAGCAGCGCGACTGGATCGGCATCATGTCCGCCGCAGAGCTGCTGACCGGCGTCTGCTGGTTCATGCCGCTCTTCCTGTTCTGGACGGAAGCCAATCACAGTCAACAGATCTACCTCATCGCCTCCGTGATGGTGGTGATCGCCGTCCGCCTCCTCATCGTGAACAGCTTCATGCCGGTGCTGATCGCAGGCACCGGCGTGTTGACCATCGGCGTGGCGATGCGCTGCGTCTGGGAAGCGGAACCGCTCTACATTGCGCTCGGCGCCAACATTGTCGCGCTTGAAGCCTTCCTGCTGATGGTCGCACGCAATCTTCAGGAGACTGCGCGCGACATGCTGATCTTCAAGGCCCAGAAGGATACGCTGATCGCCGACCTGCAGCGCGCCAAGGCAAAGGCCGAGGAACAGCGGCAACGCGCCGAAGAGGCGAGCCGGGCAAAGTCGGAGTTCCTGGCGACCATGAGCCACGAACTGCGCACGCCGCTGAACGCCATCATGGGATTCTCCGAAATCCTCAAGCACGAGATGTTCGGCCCTCTCGCGGTAAAGGCCTACAAGGACTATGCCGACGATATCCATCATTCCGGCAACTATCTTTTGGCGCTGATCAACGACATTCTCGATCTGTCCCGCATCGAGGCTGGCCGCCGCGACGTACAGGATGAACCGGTGAGCGTCCTGATCGCTGTCGAAGAGGTCAACCACCTGCTCCTGATGAAAGCTGCCGACAAGAAGATCGAGGTCTTCGTCGAAGTCTCCGATACGCTGCCGCGGCTCATGGCCGACCGCCGTGCCGTCAGCCAGGTTCTGATCAATCTCCTGTCGATCGCGATCAAGTTCACTCCCGCTGGAGGCCTTATCAATGTGAAGGCCGACCGCGACAGCCGCGGCGGCCTCTTCATATCGATCAAGGACAACGGACCGGGCATTCCGCACCACGAGATCGAGGCGGCAATGAGTGCCTTCTCCCGGGGCAGCATGGCGACCAAGAAGGCGATCGACGGCGCCGGCCTCGGACTTCCAATCGTGAAGGGTCTCATGTCGGTCCATGGCGGCACGCTGGAACTGCGCAGCAAGGCCGGCGAAGGAACCGAGGCGATCGTCACCTTCCCGCCAGGACGGGTCCTCGATGGACCACGTGGAGAGGTTCTAGCAAGTCCAGGCATTTCAACCGAGAGTCAGCGCAAACTGATCGCAATAACCGGTTAACTCTCGTGTGATTTCCGCGCTTTGGGCAAAGCCCCTGATAGATAGCGTTAAGCAACATCCTGCTAAGAAAACACCCTAAGTTGCAGGATCCGCAATGCCCTCCAGACGGTCGTTCCTCTCCGACTTTGCCGCGCGAGTATTGGTGCCCAGCATTCTCGCCGCAGGCGGTATCGCGACGCTCCTGCTTTACGTCGTCAATGGAATCTTCGACGAGACCAACCGGCTCGATGCCGGCTATGCCAAGCAGTCGGCCAGTTCCGCGATCAATACATCGCTCGAGAACCTCGAGAGTCTGATCCACGACAATGCGGTCTGGGACGATGCCGTCGCAAACGCCTATGGCGACATCAACACGGAGTGGCTGAACGGCACCTGGGGTGATGCTACCGCCCTCGGCATCTACGATCATGTGAATCTCGTGGAACGCTCCGGCAGGACACTCTACACGGCGAGCAACGGAGATCAGACAACGGACTCGGCCGAGAACATCTACGGCGCAGAAATCCTCGAGCTACTTGCCCCGATGCCCGCAGACGAGACACTGTTCAAGGTTACATCGGGCATCGTGCGCAAGGACAATGAGCTCTATGTGGTGGCGGCCGCCCCCATCCTGCCGACCTCCGAAGACGTCGAGATCCCCAGCGGCAAGGCTCGCTTTCTCATTTTCGGGAAGACGGTGGACAACAAGCTGCTGGCCGAGCTCTCGCGCCGCTTCGTGCTGAAGAACCTTCATGTCTCGTCGTCGCTGATCAACGCACCCGATTCGATTTCCATCCTCTCGCCTTCAGGTGTTCGCATCGGAACCCTGGCATGGGAGGAACGTAGCCCCGGTGACATCCTGAAGTCGAAGTACAGCTCTGTCATCCGGATCATGCTGGCGCTGTTCCTCTTCGTCATCGCGGTATTGATCTATACCAGCTGGCGCGGTTTCCGTGACGCGCATGAAAGCCAGACCGCTGCCGTGGCCAAGTCGCTGCGTGACGATCTCACTGGGCTTGCAAACCGCCGTGAACTCCTGTCGGTTCTCACCGACCAGCTCCATGAGGCGCGTATCGGCCGGACCGGCCTGTCCCTGGTCTATGCCGACCTCGATGGCTTCAAGGAGGTCAATGACTCCTACGGCCACGAGGTTGGCGATCTCCTGCTCAAGGCGGTGGCGGCGGGCTTTGCCCACCTGGCTCAGGATATGGGGCTGGTGGCGCGGCTTGGCGGCGACGAGTTTGCCATCATCGTCACAGGCAAAGACAGCACGGCAAGATCGCGCGAACTCGCTAACAACATGATCTCCTTCCTGTCGGAGCCGATGATTTTCGGCGGCCGGGTGGCCTCGGTGTCGGTCAGCGTTGGCATTGTCGACCTGGAGAGGGACGACGCGGACGTCGAGGAAATCATCCGCCGCGCCGACGTGGCCATGTACGCCGCGAAATCCGCTGGCCGCAACCGGCTGCACATCTATGACAAGACGCTGGACTACAAGCGGGACGAGAACCGATCCATCGCCCGTGCCTTGCGGGAACACATCGACATGGGCCGTCTCACCGTGGTGTATCAGCCCATCGTCGATTCCCGCAGCCGCCGCATCCGGGGTGTCGAGGCGCTGGTGCGCTGGCCCAAGGATGACCGCATTCACTACACGCCCGACGTCTTCATTCCGGTCGCGGAGGAGTCGGGCCTGATCGAAGACCTCGGCTATTTCGTCCTGTCCGAGGCCTGCAAGCAGGCCGCGCAGTGGCCGGACATCTTCGTGTCGATCAATGTCTCGCCGGTACAATTCATGAATCCCGGCTTCGCCGAACTGGTTGAACGGACGCTCACGCGCACCGGTCTCCAGGCCACCCGCCTGGAGCTCGAGGTCACCGAAGGCTTCATCATCGACAATTCCGACCGCGCCAATGTCATCATCAACCGACTGCATGACATGAAGGTCGGTGTGGCGCTCGACGACTTCGGGACGGGATTCTCCAGCATCGGCCATCTGCGCCGCTTCAAGTTCGACAAGCTTAAGCTGGACCGCTCGATGGTCACCGACATTCTCCGCCAGCCCTCGGCGCTGCGGCTGGTGCAGGGCACGATCGCCATGGCCGACGCCTTGGGCCTCATGGTGGTGGCCGAAGGCGTCGAAGACGAGAACCAGGTGTCGGTGCTGCGTCTGGCCGGCTGCAGCCAGTTCCAGGGCTTCCTCTTCTCCCGCCCGGTATCAGCGCAGGAGATCGGCAGCATGCTGACGGCCGCGGCACCGCTGGCCACCTCGGCCTAGTCCTGTCGGTCGCTTACGCCGGCGCTCTCGAATGTGGCCATGCCGGTATGCAACGCAATGGCGGCCTTGACCATGGCGGCGGCGAGCGCAGCCCCAGACCCTTCCCCGAGCCGCATGCCCAGATCCAGCACGGGTTCCTTGCCGATCTTTTCCAGAAGCCGGCGATGCGCCGGCTCGGCCGAGCGATGGCCGGCGAGGCAGTGATCCAGTGCGGCAGGATCCATGGCATGCAGAACAGCAGCTGCCGCAGTCGCAACGTAACCGTCGAGCAGCACGGGAACCCGATTGAGACGGGCGGCGAGAATGGCGCCGGCCATGGCAGCGAGTTCGCGCCCGCCAAGCCGCCGCAGGACTTCCAGCGGATCTCCGAGATGTTCGCGATGCAGTGCCACGGCGCGACGTACCGCATCGGCCTTGCGGGCAAGCCCCGCCGCGTCCACGCCGGTTCCAGGCCCGACCCAGTCCTCCGCCGCCCCACCATAGAGCCCATGCGCGATGGCCGCAGCGATGGTGGTGTTGCCGATGCCCATTTCGCCGATGCACAGCAGGTCGCAGGCTTCGATCGCCTCCATGCCATAGGCCATGGTCGCAGCGCAGGCCGCCTCGTCGAGCGCGGCATCTTCGGTGATGTCGCGCGTCGGGTGTTCGAGCGCCAGTTCGAAGACCTTCAATCCCAGATCGAAGCTCTTGCAGATCTGGTTCACCGCCGCGCCATCGGCACGGAAATTGGCTACCATCTGCGCCGTCACGGCGGCGGGATATGCCGCAACCCCCTGGGCGACAACGCCATGATTGCCGGCAAAGACGGCGACCACGGTTCGGTCGGCACGGGGCGGATAGTGACCCTGCCAGGCCGCCACCCACTCGGTGATCTGCTCCAGCCGGCCCAGGGCGCCGGGCGGCTTGGTCAACGTCGCCTCGCGGGCCCGGCATTTGGCGACCGCATCGTGGTCCGGCCCCGGCATCTCCCTTATCAGGCTGCGGATGTCGTCGAAGGGCAATCCGGTGGCGACATTTGTCATTTCTTGGCAAGGCTCCTATCTACGGGTGCACCTCATCACAGGATTCGGCCCGGCAGAGCAACATGAGCGACGATTTCGCGCCTCGAAACGGAGCCAGGCACCGAATCCGGCCGGTTGCGGAACTGCTGGTCGCCCTGCGATTCCTGACGCGCCTTCCGGTCCCCTTTGTCCGCACCCTTGACGCACCGCCTCTGGATGCGGCGATGACGATGTTCCCGCTGGCCGGTGCCATCATCGGCGCGCTCACCGGCAGTGTGCTGATCCTGGCAGGCCTTGCTGGCTTGCCCGAACTGCTGACCGCCAGCCTGGCCATTGCCGTGGGGCTCATCATCACGGGGGCACTGCACGAGGATGGCCTGTCCGACGTGGTGGACGGATTCGGCGGGGGGCACACGCGCGAGCAACGGCTGGACATCATGCGCGACAGCCGGATCGGCGCCTATGGCGCGCTGGCCCTGGGCCTGCTGCTGATGGCGCGGGCATCGCTGTACATGTCCTTCCTCGAACTTCCGCCCTGGGGTGCCATCATCCTCATCGCCAGCGCCGCCGCCTTCTCGCGGGCGCTGATGGTGGACCTGCTCTGGGCCACGCGGCCGGCGCGCGCCGACGGCCTTTCGGTCCTGGCCGGGCGGCCCACGCGCGCCCGGACGCTGGTGGCCCTGGCTCTCGGCGGAATCGGCGCGGGCCTCGGCGGCGCCTTTGTGCTGGCGCCAGCCGCGGGCGCCGTCGCACTCATCGCGGCGGGGCTGAGCCTTGCCACGGTTCGTGCCCTCGCCATGCGCAAGGTCGGGGGCCAGACCGGAGACGTCTGCGGAGCCGCCCAGGTCCTGTCGGAGCTGGCCATGCTGGCAGTCTACGGCGCAGCAATTTCTTTACCATCTTCTTAGATGTGAACCTTCCATTTACCCTTCCTTGAACGCCCGGGCCGATTCTCGCTCTCGTCAACACGTCACGAGGGGTGAACCATGTCCCGACGCTTCACCGGCGGCCTTGCGGCACTGCTGCTCAGCGGCGGCATCGCCATGGCGGCCATTGCGGAACTCAAGGCGAATGCCCATGGCCACTACGTGACTCATGCGGCCATTAACGGACATGACATCGCAGTTCTCGTCGATACCGGCGCCACGACGGTCGCGCTCAGCTATGAGGATGCCTCCACGGCCGGGCTGCGCCCCAGCTACCTCGCGTTCGACGTGCCCGTTTCCACCGCCAATGGCGTTGCCAGGGCGGCACGGGTGAAGATCGACCGCATCGCCATCGAGGGCATCGAGGTCGAGGATGTCGATGCGCTCGTCCTGCCGGAAGGCGCCCTGCGCGGGACCTTGCTGGGCATGAGTTTTCTTGGCCGGCTGAGCAGCTTCCGGGTCGAGGACGGCGTGCTGCTGCTCAAGGATTGAGACGCTTTTCGCCGATCAAGCGGCGTTTCCGCATGGCCGTCGGCGGGGCCGGCAACTAATCTGGCATCATGAACGCAATCCCCCTTCCCGCCATCGAGGGCGCGCTGCCGGAACGGGTGGCTGGCCTCACACTGCGCAAGCGCCGCCGCGGCGGCCGAAGCGGGCGGTTGTCGGGCCTCGGCGATCAGAACTGAATGGCGAGATTGGCTTCGACCGCATAGGTGTCGAGGTCGTCCTGCAGCAACCCGCCAAGTTCGCCGATGATCGCCAGCTGGGCATGGCTGCCCAGCCCGAAGTTGAATCCGGCCTGCAGGCGCAGATCGCTGTAACTGTCCTCGATTCCTCCGAAGCCGTCGATCTCGGTGTCATTGATGAAGACATAGTCGAAGGCGGCGCCGGCCCAAGGCTCGATCGTCGCGGTAGCTCCCAGCCGGAAGGTATTGCCAAGCTGCAGAGACGGGGTGAGCATCGCCGTCTCGATGGTCTGGTCGGGCAACCCACCTTCCGTGTCGAGCCACTCCTTCGACCACGACAGACTGAGGCCCGGGGTTAAGCGCAGCATGCTGAAGTACCAGTAGCCATTGAGCGATGCCGCCGCCTGCAGCCGCTCTGAATCATAGTCGATGAAGGGCGACTGCGATCCGTCGAGCCATGTCCCAAGCATGCTGGCCGAGAAGACGATGTTGTCGGTGAGGACGAAGCCCAGATAGGGACCAACGCCCCAGCCGCTGCTCTCGATGCCCTCGCCGAGATCGGCGCGCTCGTAGGACCCGAGAATGCCGAGGGTCAGCCGGTCGGTGATCTTGTAGTCGATGCCGGCGATGCCATTCCACAGCCCGCCATCGACATCGAAGAACGGGATGTCATAGTCGTTCCAGGTATACTTGGCATCGCCCCACAGGTTCCATCTTGCTGTCACCGCAGCGGGCGCCGCATCGGCGGTGGGCGAGACGATGACGGTAGAGCCGCCGTCGAGGCGCTGGCCGAATTCGGCCGGCGTGAGCGTCGAGAGACCGGCAGGTTCCACGCCGGTGGGACCGATCCCAAAACTGTTGGCAACGGCCCGCGCCACTGCATCGAATGTGTGAATCTGGATCTCGCGATTGATGTCGTTGCGGACGCAGTCACCATATCCGAAGATATCGAGCCGGGTGGAGTTCCCGCAATTGGCGAGGTTCGGATTGTTGACCGATTGCGCGCGTGCATCGCCCGCAGCAATGTTTGCCGCAAGAAAGGCACCTGCAATGAGATATCGGCTGCCGATCATGTTCCGCCTGCTTCGCTGCGGCGCATTTTGCCCGACCGCCAATCCTGCGTGCAAGAGCTATTCGGCTGCAACGGCAAGGTGAGGCGCGTGGCGTGTCATTTCGGCAACGGCCCGGTCAAGAACATCGAGACCTGCCCCAGCCCGGCAGGCCTGTTCCGAAAGCACGCGGCGCCAGTGCTTTCCGCCGGGCTGGCCGTGGAACAGGCCCAGCATGTGGCGGGTGATGTGCTGCAGCCAGACGCCCCGCGCCAGTTCGCCTGAAATGTAGGGTTTCATCCGTTCGACAATCTCCAGGGCCGTGGCCGCAGATGCAGGCCGACCGTAGATGCGCGAATCAACCTCATGCAGCAGCCAGGGCTGGTGATAGGCGGAGCGGCCAAGCATGACGCCGTCGACATGGCCGAGATGGGCGCAGGCCTGATCGAGCGATTCGATGCCGCCGTTGATCACGACCGTGAATTCGGGATGCGCCTGCTTGAGCCGGTAGACACGGTCATAGTTGAGCGGCGGGATCTCGCGGTTATCCTTGGGCGAAAGCCCCTTGAGCCAGGCCTTGCGCGCATGCACGATGAAGGTGGTGCATCCGGATTGCGCAACTGTCGTTATGAAATGGTCGAAATCACGATCATCGTCCTGGTCGTCGATGCCGATGCGGCACTTCACCGTCACTGGTATGCTCACGGCGGCGCGCATGGCGCCCACTGCGTCGCGCACCAGTTCCGGTTCAGCCATCAGGCAGGCGCCGAAACGGCCCTCCTGGACTCGGTCCGACGGGCAACCGACATTGAGGTTGATCTCGCGATAGCCGAAGTCCTCGCCCCACCGCGCGGCCTCGGCGAGGATCGCCGGGTCGCTGCCGCCGATCTGCAGGGCCACCGGCTGTTCGCGCGAATCGAAGCCGAGTAGGCGCTGCCGGTCGCCATGGCGGATCGCCAGCGCCGTCACCATCTCGGTATAGAGCAAGGCATGCGCCGTCAATTGGCGATGGAACATCCGGCAATGCCGGTCGGTCCAGTCCATCATGGGGGCGACGGCGAATGCTATTGCCTTCCGTTCCACGTACTTACCCTAACTCAGGAACTGCAATCATTGGGGAACCACTGCAGACCTCCGCGTCGCGGCTGGACTGAGTCGTTCCACCACGGATCGGCCATACTCTTTGTCTGCAGCGAGACAAGTCAGGTCTACGAAACCCTGACGTCCTACTCCCGCTTCCCCGACCGGCCAATCACAAAATAGATCACGTATGCGAGGGCGGCCAGCGGCGGCAGAACCAGCAGCGGGATGAAAGCAGGCTTGGCCAGGGTGTCGTAGAAAAAGGTGAGCCCAAAGATCTCGATGGCGCCAGCCACGACGATGATGGCGCCCAGGACCGCTGAGACGGTGAAATGGAACTCCTTCGATGTCGACATTGGCTTTACCTCACCTGTCCAGAGAGCTAACGGGCCAGCTTGAGCCTGAGGCCGCTGAGATCCACCGAAGCCATGAAGCCGATCTGCCTTGCCTGGACCTCAAGCACCACACCACGGGCATTGCGCAGCCGTGCCACGGCGCCACCGCCGGCGGCCGCCAGTCCGGCGCCCACCGCGGTATAGGTGCCGGTAATGTCAGACGCCCGGTAGAGATTGCGGGCGCGGCCCACGAAGTCCGCCGACGCCACGCCAATGGTGGCGCCGATGCTGACTCCGCCCACGCTCAGGCGATACCGCTTCCCATTGAAGCGCAGCGTCCCGCTGCCGCTGCCGAAGCCCAGGATGAAGCCCGCGCGCACCAGCCGGAACTCGACACGCCCCGTGCCGGCCTCGGCCGGCAGGACAGGCAGGGCCGTCAAGGCCAAAGGCGCTGCGGCGATGCTGGCGATGGCCTTTACCAGGCGCCGCCGTGACGTGCTGGCCGGGGCAGTAGTGGGGCGTGCCTTGGAAACCATCTGTCTTGCCTCCCTGGTTGAACTCCACAATGCCGATTGAGGAGCCAGGTCCATAGTGTTGCGCGACTGACTGGCGCTTCGCAAGCCCCGAACGCCTGGGCGCCACTCTACAATCCTGGCGCGTGATGGTGCCGGACTGCCAAACCGCGCCTGTCCCCGGCATCGGCTTCGACCGAGGTACCGCCTATGGTCGATCCTTTCCGCGCCCGCGAGAGAACTCGCGCAGAACGCCGCCCCGCCACGCGCTCAGGCCTTCCGGTAGCCAACGAGATAAGGGTCTGGTTACGGAAGTTCCAGCTTGCTCTCGGCAAGATGGCTGGATTCGGCGCCACTCCCCGCGGAAAGAGCGCCAAGCAGAGGCTGCCAGATTTCGCCACGCGCGATCTCGTCAATGCACCAATGAGCCGCAGCCAGCTTTTCGAGCCACTGGCGGCGATCGAACAGCTTGGGATCAACGGCATTTTCCAGGTCATGATCCGTAACCTCCCACGCGAAACTGGCGCGGCCCATGGCAATTGCCGGCACTCCGGCAATCAACGCGTCGACTGCCGCTCCGGAGGAGTAGGTAACGACAGACCAAGCATCCCTCAATGTCTGGGAGAAGGGTCGGGACGGATCATCAATCTCAACGGAGAGCTCTTCCAGTCGATCATGCATCCCGGCGACCTCATGGCTGCGCACCAGAGGATGAAGTCGAGCGACGATGGGACGGTTGGACAGACGACGCAACTTCGAGCAGGTGTTGAGCAGCCAGTCATTGATGTCCTCGCCCCGCAGCGACGTATCTCCGGGTACTTGTCCAACGACGACAATGTGCCGCCCCGCAGTTCGATAGGGCAGGACGTCGGGCATAGCGAGTCGCTTTGCCAAAAGATCCCAACGCCCGTCACAGAATTGCGCGAGCGCGAGACCTCCCTGATCCGGGAAACCTCCGAGCCCAACGCGGTAGTGACTGAATGGATCTGGCCTATATGACGATTCGGGTAGAAACAGCCGGGTCCACGGGGCGCGGGACGGAAGGAGGGTCTTTGCAAGCCGGGATCGCTTGAACCGTGGACTGACCCGCCGGCCCAGCACTGGAGCCTCCAAGACAATGAACTGTCCCTGATGATTTCCAAATATCTCTTGTCTGCACTCAGCCTTCTTTTTCGACAGCTCGCGGTTGACTGTTTTGGACTTTGGCAAGCCCCAAACGACTGCCACATCGCATGCTTGATACCGAAAGGAGTAGACGATCTCGCAGTTGAGGCCATGCCTCTTTGCTGATCGGCCGATCGCCAGCAACACGTTGTTGCGCTTGGCGCTGGTCGCGGCAAAGACAATGATCTTCATTTATGGAGTGGGCCTTCAAGCGGACAGTTGATGCTGCTCTGAAAGGCCTGCGGGCCATTCCCGACTCGCTGCCGGGGCTCGATGAACGGTGAATGTCCCGGCTCGGCGCCGCACGTGGCGGGGCGCCCGCGCAGGGGCGACACGCATTGCCTTCGCCTTCGGCGGCAAATCGTCTGACGACCGTTGATGCCTATTGGGTTTTGGAGTCAGGGCGGCCGAAGCCGGCGTCTTTGCGTTCTTGCGCACGGAGTATCCCACAGCATGTTGTTCGACGTTCGCTCTGGGGCTGCATATCAGTCAGCGAGATACTCGTAAAAGTTGAGTAACTCTACTTCTCTACATCTAGTGTTGCAACTTGAAGTAGCCGCACAAACTGTGATGCTTTCACTTAAAATATTGATTTTTATATATTATTCAAGACCCCTCCGTTTTCCTTGCGTCCAACAGCGCATCAGCAAAGTCGCGACTTTGCCGCTTGCCGATCGCCGGGTTCCCTGGCGCATCGGAGATTCAAAGAGCGACAACAGCCTACCGGATCAGTACTGGCAGCCCCACCGCTCGTCGTTGCTGATGATCACACAGCTGCCAGTCCAGCAGCCTCAGGCAGTATCCGTCTTTCCGGCCTCTGCCGCGCGATCCGATCGGAGCGAGACCTCGTCATGGGCAATCGCCATGAGCCCTGCCGACACGATGAGGATCATGCCGATCACCGCGAGGCCGTTCGGCCACTCGCCGAACAGCACGATGCTTGACAGCACGGCCCAGAGCGTGAGCGCATACATGAAGGGCGCCACGCTGCGGGCAGATGCCAACCTGTAGGCGAGGAAGACGCCGACATGGCCGCCCACCATCAGCGCACCGGCCGCCACCAGCAAGGCGGCACTCGTCGCATCGGGCATGACCGGCGTCTCGAAGGCCACCATGCCGAGCGTCCCGGCAATTGTCAGGATGAGCAGGACTGACAGGGCAACGACGGGTGCGGGAACATGTGGGGGCACCTTGCGGGTGAGAAGATCGCGGGTCGCCGCACAGGCTGCCACCACGAAGCCGAGCAGCGCATAGGGCGAGAAGGCCGTCGTGCCCGGCTGCGCGACCAGTAGCGCGCCCGTGACGCCGATACCGATCAGCACCAGCCGCAGCGGACCGATCCTTTCGCCCCAGATCAGGCTGGCGCCCAGCAGCACCAATAGCGGCGCCGTCTGGGCAATGGCTGTGACATCCGCAATGGGCAACCGCAATATCGCCAGAGTGAATCCGAGGTTCGCTCCAACCTCGCAGAGCCCGCGCGCCAGGGCCCAGGGATTGAAGGCATGGGCCAACGCACCGCCCTGCCCGAGGACGAGGATGATCACCGTGCAGAGAAGCGCAGCAGCCAGCGCGCGCAGCATGACGACCTGAAAGACCGGCACCTGGTCGAAGGCGAATTTCGACGCGCTGTCGCTCGCGATGAAGAGGCCCATGGACAGGACCATGGCCAGGATGCCGGCAAGGCGTGAAGAAGAGGGCATGAGACCGCCGCGGAGGACTACGACCATCTAGCCGCGGACGCGCCGGACAACAACGGTCAACTTCGGCGTGCGGCCATGCGCGACTGATCTTGGTTCTTGCGCCACCCCGCCAATCGCCGCTTTATTGGAGACTGTCCCGTGGGCCGCCAGACTGACCGGCACGGGCGAAGGCCAGGGACGAGATCCAACAGCGGCAAGAGTGCGAAGGACATGACGGTCGAGAAAACCGACACGCTGGTTGTCGGCGCAGGCCAGGCGGGCCTGGCGATGAGCGAACACCTGAGCAAAGCCGGTATCCCGCATCTCGTGCTGGAACGGCACCGGATCGCCGAGCGCTGGCGCTCGGAAAGGTGGGATTCGCTGGTCGCCAACGGCCCGGCCTGGCACGACCGCTTTCCGGGTCTTGCCTTCGAAGTCACCGATCCCGATGCCTTTCCACACAAGGAGCAGGTGGCGGACTACTTCGTCGCCTATGCCGAGAAGTTTGCGGCACCCGTCCGCTGCGGAGTCGAGGTCACGTCGGTCCGCAAGATTAACGGCCGCCCCGGCTTCCGTGTGGAAACCTCGCAAGGCGCCATCGAAGCCATGCGGGTGGTTGCGGCCACCGGCGCCTTCCAGCGCCCTGTCATTCCGCCGCTGGTGCCCGCTTCGGCCGGCATCGTGCAGATGCATTCGACCGCCTATCGCAATCCCGGGCAGCTTCCGGATGGTGCTGTCCTCGTGGTCGGCTCGGGTTCTTCGGGGGCCCAGATCGCCGAGGAACTTCTGGGCGCCGGCCGGACCGTCTATCTGTCGGTGGGGCCGCACGACCGGCCGCCGCGCCGCTATCGCGGACGCGACTTCGTCTGGTGGCTCGGCGTTCTGGGAAAGTGGGATGCCGCCGCACCTGCCGCCGGCATGGAACATGTCACCATCGCGGTGAGCGGTGCCCATGGCGGCAAGACTGTCGACTTCCGCCAGATGGCAGCGCGCGGCATGATCCTGATGGGCCGTACGGAAGGATTCACCGGCGGCGTCATGCGCTTCGCGCCCGATCTCGCCCGGAACATCACGAACGGTGACGCCAACTATCTGTCGGTCCTCGACGAAGCCGATGCCTTCGTGACGCGCAACGGGCTGGACCTGCCTGAGGAACCCGAAGCCCGTATCATCGGTCCCGCACCACCTTGCATGACAGCGCCGATCCTCGAACTTGATCTGGCCAAGGCCGGAGTCGCCTCGATCATCTGGGCCACCGGATTCGCGGCCGACTACAGCTGGCTGCAGGTCGCGGCCTTCGACGAAAGGGGAAAGCCGAAGCACCAGCGCGGCGTTTCGTCCGAACCGGGAATCTATTTTCTCGGCCTGCCCTGGCAGTCGCGGCGCGGCTCGACCTTCATCTGGGGCGTCTGGCATGACGCCAAGTATCTCGCTGACCAGATCGCCATCCAGCGCGGTTATATGCGGTATGGCCGCGAGACACACGCAGGGTCATAGCCTCTTGTCGGATTCACCTCGCCAGAGTAGCTTCCTGATCGATGGTGCCGCGGTTGGCCGAAGCTGCCGCGGCTGAAAAGGGAACACGGTGAGGAAGACCCCAGAGGGACCGAATCCGTGGCTGCCCACGCAACTGTCAGCGGAGAGGCATCCTGCACATGCCACTGGCCGGAAGGCCGGGAAGGCGCAGGAGACCGGAGACCCGCGAAGCCAGGAGACCTGCCATCACGAACCGGCGTATCACTGCGCCAGACAACCAAAGACTGCACGATGGGTGCAGAAAGGACTTGAACCATGCATATCGAACCTGGCGTCGTCGACGGCGCAAAGATCGTTCTGAGCTATGCCACGGCAGCGGCTTCCTTCGGCCTTGCGGCCAAGATGGCCATGGACACCATCCGCAAGGACGGCGGCATGGCCGCCCTGCTGACCCGCTCTGTGATCACCACGGTGCTGGTCTTCTCATTCTTCGAGTTGCTGCCGCATTATCCCGTAGGCGTGTCAGAGGTTCACCTGATCCTGGGATCGACACTCTTCCTCATCTTTGGCGCGGGCCCGGCGGCGATCGGCCTCGCCCTCGGCCTTCTGCTTCAGGGCATGTTTATTGCGCCCTTCGATCTCCCGCAATATGGCATGAACGTCACGACCCTGGTGGTGCCGCTCTACGCCATCAGCCTGCTGGCAAAGCGGATC
>JAPLOT010000554.1 GCA_026400595.1 Alphaproteobacteria bacterium
AGCACCTGAGCTGTCGGCACTGGCTTCGAGACCAGCGACCTGCCGCGACTGTCGCCCGGATGGGTCGGAAACAGCCAGTAAGCGCGCCGGCGCCCCAGGGCATCGAACTCGATTCCCTGAACAATGAACCCGCCATCGGGGAGTTCACTCGACTTCATGCTGTCCAGATGATCGGGCTCCAGCACCTGCAACTGCAGGGGCACCGGCAAGCCGTCATCCAACCGGCGGTCCCTGAGCCGGATCAAGACTTCACCGCTTTCCGCCATGGTGCGGACCACAAGCGCCTGCAGCCCGCCGAAGTCCGTCATGCCATCGGCATCGCAATTGCTCGCAAACTCCAGCCACAGCTGATCTGCCGCCTCTGCCACCGTACTTCGCCTGGACCTCGCCCGCGGAACAATCCCCGTCCCAACCAAATTGCTGACCAGCGCATGCACGGCCTTGGTGGCATAGGGATTGTTGCGCACCAGATCGCGCGATCGCTCGCGCAACCTGGAGAGTGCCGGCGCAATCTCGGCATTGGCACCCGATCCTGCCGCCACCCAGCCATCGGTCCGCCGTCCGGTCTTTGCTCCCTCGTAGGCCCGCTCAATGAGGCCAAGCGCCTGCCGCTGTCGCAGACGGCGCACGGCAGCGCCCGGTGCCAAAGCACCAATGGCGCGGTCGATCCAGTTCATGGTCGGCGTCAGCCTTTGCGGAAGGATGCGAGGCTGCGCTTCGGTCCTGCACGACCGGACTGCGCAGCCATCTCGGCCTCGATGATGCGAATGCGGCTCAAGAGATCAGCAGCAGATCCATACTCAACACTGCGGCCCTCAAAACTCACGCGCAGAGTTCCTGTTGCATAGGCCTTCTTCAGGGCGTCGAGCTCAGGCTGGGTCCAGGGCATTATTCATATCCACGCAACTCCGTTCCTCAAACTTGCAGCACGTGCGAAGCACACCGCAACGAAATCAGGACCTGCACATCTTGTCGGCGACGGCCGCAGGGAGTAAGTTGACATCGTCGACTTCAAAATCGTGACACCTTGTTCCACGCACCAGCTACGCTCGAACTCTCCCGTGACACATTTGGAACATCGATGGCTCTGTGCGCGTCTCGCGCGGAGGGTCCAACACCGACAATTGAGAGAGAACGACAGTGGCTACAGGTACAGTGAAGTGGTTCAATTCCCAGAAGGGCTTTGGGTTCATCCAGCCGGATGGCAGCGGACAAGATGTTTTTGTTCACATCAGCGCCGTCGAGCGTGCAGGTCTCAGTGGCTTGAACGAGGGGCAAAAGGTCTCTTTTGAGATCACGACGGATCGCAAGACCGGCAAGTCGTCGGCAGATCAGCTGAAGACCATCTGACAACCCAAGAGGGTCTCTCCCTGCGCCGGCGCTGATCTTCGCAGCTTTCGGTAGGAGCGGCCCTCTTCATTTTTTGGAAAGTCGACCAAATGGCTGCAAAGCGAAACCAGAAGTCACTCAAAACCAAGAAGACCAAGTCTGCCGCTGCCCGAAAGGGCGCCAGCAAGAAGGCGCGCAAGTTGACAACTTCGAAGGGCGCTGCGCCCAATAAGAAAGCTTCACGGAGACAGACGCGTC
>JAPLOT010000465.1 GCA_026400595.1 Alphaproteobacteria bacterium
CGATCCTCGATGTTCCGGGCGGCCCCAGGCAAAGCCTCAAGGATGCCGGGATCGACCTTTCCGTGAACTACACGGAATTCTATCAGGGCCTTGTCGGCGGAGAAGGCGACAAGGAATGGGAATTCGGCGGTAAGACCGATGTGATCGGCACCTTCGATGGCCACAAGCTTGGCCTTTGGCCGGGCCTCTACGTGACGGCCCATGCAGAGTTCGTGAACGGGGACAATGTTCTCTCCCAGGGCGACGGTTCCGTGCTCCCCGTCAATACGGCCCTCGCATTCCCAACGCTTGGCGGATACGACTACGATCTCTCGCTGGTGATCACCCAGGCTTTCAGCGAGAACACGACGCTCAGCGTCGGCAAATTCAACATGCTTGATGCGGCAGCCAAGACACCGCTCCTCGGTGGTGGCGGCCTCACCACGTTCTTCAACACGGGACTGGCCGCACCGATCAGCGGCGTTACCCCGCCCTATATCCTGGGCGGTATCCTGACCCACAAGACCGAACCCGCCATCTTCACCCTGATGGTCTACGACCCACGCAGTGCCCAGAATAGTGAAGTTCTGGAACATCCCTTCGAGGATGGCGTCACTACCAGCCTCTCAGTCACGGTCCCTGTCACTATCGGTGGAAAGCCCGGTTTTCAGGGCGTGCGTGGCGTCTACAGCACCCTCAACGGTACGGATTTCCGCGATATCCCTGACCTGATCCTTCCAGGCGGCACGCAAAATCTCGGCACGGTCGACGGCTATTGGTTCGCGTCCTACTCATTCCAGCAGTATCTGGTCGTGGATGATCAGGACCCGCAGCGCGGGTGGGGCGTCTTTGGCCAGATTGCTGTGTCCGATGGCAACCCCAATCCTTTCGGCTGGAGCGGATTCATCGGCATTGGCGGATCAAGCCTTCTTGCCAACCGCCCGGACGACAGGTTCGGTATTGCATATTTCTACTATGGGTTCTCGGAGGACCTGAAGGACAGCCTTGAACAAGAACGGGACCGACCAATCTTAAGAGGAAGGAGTCTCCATGATCATCAACCGCAGAAGCTTCATGCTGCTGGCGTCGACAGCACTCGCTATTCGTCCGGCCCTGGCCGCGGAGACGGCGGAGATCATCTATTCGGGCGGTCCGATCCTAACGATGGACGACGCCAACCCGCGGGCCGAAGCGGTTGCAGTGAAGGGCGGGCGGATCGTCGCCGCGGGTCCTGCTGCGGAGGTGATGAAGCTCAAGAGCGCGGACACCAGACTTATTGATCTCGGCGGCAAGACAATGGTTCCGGGATTCGTCGATGCCCATGGCCATATTGTGATGGGTGGTCTTCAAGCGCTTAGCGCCAATTTGCTACCGCCACCCGATGGACCCGGGACTGACATCGCGGCCATCCAAAACATCTTGCGAGAATGGTGGGAGGCTAACAAAGAAACTGTGGAAGCAGTCAATCTGATTATCGGGTTTGGCTACGATCAGTCGCAATTGAAGGAATTGCGTCATCCTGATCGCAACGATCTCGACGCGGTCTCCAAGGACATTCCCGTCGTCATCGTCCACCAATCCGGGCATCTTGGCTCTCTCAACTCCAAAGCGCTTGAACTCATCAACTATACGGCCGACACGCCTGATCCGGTAGGCGGGGTCATCCAGCGGCAGCCAGGAAGCAAGGAACCCAACGGCGTGCTGGAAGAAACTGCCCTTATGGCCGCTGTACCGAAGATTCTAAAAGACGTAGGCCCGGAAGGACTGAAAGCCTTTGCCGAGGCGGGTGCCGAATTGTGGTCCTCTTTCGGTTACACCACCGTGCAGGAAGGCCGGGCCATTCCGTCCCTTTGCAAGGTCATGCAAGCAGTGGCAGCGGAGGGAAAATTCAAGGTCGATGTCGTGGCCTATCCCGACGCACTTGTCGATCGCGACTACATCAAAGAGAATGTTGGCACCACCTATAAGAACCGGTACCGGCTGGGCGGTGCCAAACTCAGCATCGACGGCTCACCGCAAGGGTTCACCGCTTGGCGCGACCGGCCCTACTATGCGCCCGTCGGCAACTACCCGCCCGGCTACGTGGGGTATTCTGCAGCACCGCCGGAAAAATTCATCGAGACCATGGAATGGGCTTTCGCCAACAACATTCAGACGATCACCCATGCCAATGGCGAGGCAGCAAGTGATCTCCTCATTGCTGCAATTGCGAACGCCACTGCGAAACACGGCAAAGCCGACCGGCGGCACGTGCTCATACATGGCCAATTCGAGCGCGAAGACCAGGTTGATTCCTTTGTCAGACTTGGCGTGATTCCGTCGCTCTTCCCGATGCACACCTACTACTGGGGCGACTGGCATCGTGAACACACCGTGGGCCCCGAGCTCGCTGACAATATTTAGCCGACCGGCTGGTACTTGAAGCGTGGCTCTATCTTCACCTCGCACCACGACGCCCCCGTGGCATTTCCGAATTCAATGCGCATTCTCGATGCCAAAGTGACGCGACGCTCGCGTTCAGGTGATATCATCGGACCGGCGCAACGCGTTTCCGTGGATGAGGGCCTCAAGGCGCTGACGATCTGGGCGGCCTATCAGCACTTTGAGGAAAGCGACAAAGGTTCAATCGAGA
>JAPLOT010000479.1 GCA_026400595.1 Alphaproteobacteria bacterium
GTGCTGCAAGGGGCACGGTCCCGAAAACGAGCGCCGTGCCGAGCAATGCAGAAGAAATCAAACGCTTGATGGTCATGGTCATGTCCTGTCCTCCCGAAGCTTCGCTCAACGCCGGCCGCGCCCGCCGCCGCCACGGCCGCCGCCGCCGCCACCATGGGGCATGGGCCGCTTCTTCATGCCTTGACCACCTCCGCCGCTCGGAGCCTTGTATCCGCCGCCCATGGACTTGGCGCCGCGGTTCGACTCCTTCTTGGTATCAACGCCGCGTTTCACCTCACCCACCGGCGATGGGTTCTTTGGCCTGTTGTCGGGTTTGACAGCGGGTTTTGGTTTGCCGACTGGGCGGTCAATACTGCCGCTCGACGGCTTGGAAGGTTTGCTGGCTGGCTTACCCGATACACCCTGACCTGGCTTGGTGCTAGGTTTGGCAACAGGCTTTGTGGCGGGTTGCTTCTTCAGACCTTCAAGTGTGCTGGACCGCACGTCCTTCGTGGGCCGGTTGCCCTTTCCGGGCAGTGTCTCCGGTCTGTTCGCCTTCAGATCGCCCCCTTTGTTGGTGATCTTGTTGCGGTCGTTGTTCTTGATGTTGGTCTTGACCTTCGACCGGTCGATCTTGTTCAACTCGTTCTTATTGAAGCTGATCTTGTTGCGGTCGACCTTTTTCCAGTCGACATTGTTTATATCGAGCTTGCCGTTGAAATCCCCGTCGATGATGCAATTGTTGCAATCAATGTCGATGTCGTTGCCCCAGTCATTGCCCCAGTTTCCGCCCCAGAACCCGTCGTCCCAATCGACAACACCGGCCCAGATCACGCCGGTGACGACGCCCGCAAAGTAGGGTGCCACAGGGCTGTAATAGTATGGATAAGGATCGGGATAGTAGGTGATCGGCCGATAGATGTAATCCGGCTCGTAAAGCATCTCCGGCGGGTACTGCGGAACATAGATGACTTCAGTGCTGGCCGGCTGAATGATGATGTTGTCACCCTCTTCGACGATCTTCACTTTGTCGTCGGTCTTGATGATGCCTTCGGCAACGGCCCTCTCACGCAACTGCTGGATTGCCGCAAGGACATCCTGCTGTTGATTGATGATCGCTTCACCGAGCAGCTGCGTCCAGTCTAAGTCATCACTCATCATCTTGATGATCTCGGGATAGTTCAGCAGCGACACCACGCTACCGTCCCAGGTCGACTTTGGCTGCAAGGTCTTGTCGGTCTTGCTGTCATCAAGGAAGCGCTGTGCCTCGATGATCTGGACGGGATAGAGCGAAGCTGCCGTGATCACCGCAATCAGCTCATCTGGGTAGAGTGCGACGCGCGCGACCAGGATTTCCATCTCCTCGGCGCTGAGCGGCTCTGGAGCCTGTTCAGCAGCCGCTACTTCGTCACCGACAGTAGCCGTCGTCTGGGCAGGACTCATGGCTACCTGCGTGAACATTAGCAGTAGAGCCGTACTCGCTGCCGTAACAAACACATTCTTTAGAGTCATCAAACTTGCCTTTCAGGTATCTATTCCAATCGCTGGCAGAGCGAGCCATGCAGCCACCTTGCACCTAGAATGCAGCCCCCAGAGTGAACCAGACACTTTCACTTTCAAGGCGGCGCCTTGCCCCAAACTCCTGGATGAACTTACCTTCCATAATGATGGGCACAGATCCGAATTTGGTGTTGTATTGAACGACGGGGCCTACCCCCAAGACGCGCGCCTGGAGAGATTTGGCTTGAACAGCCTTCTGGAAGTTCTCAGCACCCGAGCCGCTGTCATTGCCAAGTTGTTGATACACATATCCCGTGGCGCCCAAAACAAGACCGCCAGGAAGATGAAACCCTGATGCGAGCTCGAGATGCAGCTCCGGTGCTGTCAGGTATTCTGTGGTCTTGTTTTCGGCATTGATCGTTACGCCAAGTGCACCGCTGAACTCGAAACCGGTTTCAGGATTGAGATAGGTTATGGCTAGCGTCGGATCGATCGCGGGTTTGTTCTTGCCAATGCTGAGGACATCATATTCCCCCTGCCGTGGCTTGATCTCTGCTGGGCTGTATTGACCCGTCGGTATGTAGAAGGAAAGCGAGGCGCTGGTGTGAAAATTGCCATGATGCCAACCAACGATAGGCGTAACCGTAACATCCCCGAGTCCGAATTGATCGTCCGTCACGCGGAAGATCTGCAGAAAGACGGTATCTGCCTTGAGATCAGCCCTCGCCAGAGGCACATAGACATTCAGGGCGAAACTGCCTCCCAGGAACTTTCCTTTGAAGACCTCCGTGCCGTTGAACTTGTAGACAATGGCATCAATCTCCGGCTCGGTGACGATTGCGCCACCGATGCTTAGAACGGGAGCCGAGCCGTTTAAGTATATGAAGTCATTGGCGACGTATGTGCCGGGCGGTGGAACAAACCCGGCCATGAGATCGCGAGATCCGAGGAGATAGGCGCCCGCTCCCCCCTCAACGGCCCATGAAGCCGACGATAGGACGCTCAAGCTGAGCAAACCGAGCAGCGATTGACGATACATGGCCCCTCCCGACTTGCTCGATTCTTCGCCGAGCAATTCCTCTGTAGGAAGACTAGCCCATTTAGGACTCTGAAATTGCACCTGTAGGTGATATTTACCGAGAAAAAAGGAGTAGACTGAGAAAAAAAGCAGCAGCGAAAGGTTGAGATTGTCCGATGGGTCTGCAGGACGAGCTTGAGCTTGCCCGGAAGAGCATCCTTCGCGCTGGGTGGCTCGCAGAGTTGCCGGTGTCATTCACCGAGAGGTTCCTTGCCTTAACTTCACTTCGGCAGCTGAAGAAGGGGGAGTTCGCTCATCACCTGGGCGACGGTCCCGGCTCCTTCTACGGTATCGTCAGCGGTGCACTCATCGTGTTGGTGCCTATGGTCCCGCAAGGCGTTCAGCATGGGCACCTTTCCTTGCCAGGCCACTGGTTCGGTGTTGCGGCAGCTCTGACAGAAACGAACCGCCACGTTGCTCTCGAAGCAGCCATAGACACCACTCTGCTGACCATACCGGGGCAAGCGGTCACTGCACTCCTGGCAGATACCCCTGCGTTTACAAGGCACATTCTCGGGCTTGTTCTTGCCAACCAGCTCATTGCCATCCGCACTGCTGCCGACCTGCTGATTCAAGAGCCACGAGATCGCCTTGTCGCTCGGCTTCTCACGCTGTCAGGCCTGAAGCTTGGTGAACGCGCCAGCCACTCATCTTGTGATTTACCACTCACTCAGGACCAGCTTGCGGCGATGTGCTGCCTATCGCGCAACAGCGTCAATCGGATGCTATCAGAACTCGAGCACCGCGGCCTCGTCCAACAGAAATATGGCATGGTCCACTTGTCTGATCGGTTCGAGCTTGAGGCAACTCTCAATTGAAGAACCCCCAACATCGCTTGGTAAGCCTTGGCCTTTTGACAGAGCATTTACCGGAGCGTGAGGCTGGGTGATTTCGTTTTTGGCAGTGCGATGAAGCTGCGATCACGACATGAAGCCCCGGCCAGAATTTCGTTGTGACGTCAACATCCCGGCGTGTCACGTAGTCCGTAACTCATTGCCATTCTGCCGCCGCGCCCGTCACGTGGGCACTCCGCAGCCCTATTCAGGGCGTGGGGAGCCTTTGCGCTCCCTAGCCCTGCAGAGAGTATGCTCCGGATAAAGGATTTGCAAAGTTCACTGCTCTTCCTTGTACCGTTCGAGAGTTGCCCGATCCAAAACGCGAATTTTCCCATACCCGGTGTCAATCGCGCCCTTTGCGGATAGCCGCCGCAACTCCTCACTCACCGTGGTCCTTGTCAGCCCCAGGAACTTTGCAAGTTGTTCATGCGTTTTCGTCGCCTCGCCGTCAGCTTCGTTGAGCTT
>JAPLOT010000130.1 GCA_026400595.1 Alphaproteobacteria bacterium
TGCGCACCTCTAAGCCATTGGTTCCGTCTTCATCGTCTTTGACTCCTTGTCGCATTGGCTCTCCCTCAGCGACTTGCACATCATAGGGCGGTAATGTCACAGGCGTCAATCCGAAATTTTAATGAACCGTTGAAAGTGGGACAAACTTGTGAGACAGTCGAGCGGCAGACTTGTGCAAATATTGCAATAGTGGATGACAGATCAGTGTGATCAGATGAGTTGTGAGACGGGTTCGAGCCCCGTCACTCGCGCCATTCAGTCTGATGACGATGAAGGGCCGCTCACCGGGCGGCCCTTTCGTTTTGCCTCTGCCGCAAAATGTGACAGCAGCGCGACAGCATTGCTGCAATGATGCCGGAGCCAGTGATTCGCCGATGCGGACACGCTGTTCCCGCAGTCTGCTGCGGCGTCCGAAACGCTTGCGGTCAATGTTGCGGTGCGCTACCAACGCGGCGAATTCTGGTCTGCCCCATGGCAGATCAAGGGCGAGGGATAATGCCGGACCTTTTGCGAGACTACCTGCCGATCGTCATCTTCATGGGCGTTGCAATGGGGCTGTCGCTGGCGCTGATGATCGCACCGATTCTCATCGCGATCCGCAATCCCGATCCGGAAAAGCTCTCGGCCTACGAATGCGGCTTCAACGCCTTCGACGACGCGCGCATGAAATTCGACGTGCGCTTCTATCTTGTCTCGATCCTCTTCATCATCTTCGACCTGGAAGTAGCCTTCCTGTTTCCCTGGGCCGTGTCGCTGGGCGACATCGGGGTCTACGGATTCTGGTCGATGATGATCTTCCTCGGCATCCTCACCATCGGCTTCATCTACGAATGGCGGAAGGGGGCACTCGAATGGGACTGATCGAACGCGCCACGCCCGAACAGCGCGAGTTCTTCACCGAGATCAACGCCGAGCTTGCCGACAAGGGCTTTCTCGTCGCCGCCTCGGATGACCTCATCAACTGGGCCCGCACCGGCTCGCTCATGTGGATGACCTTCGGGCTTGCCTGCTGCGCGGTCGAGATGATGCAGGCCTCCATGCCGCGCTACGACCTCGAGCGCTTCGGCTTCGCGCCGCGCGCCTCGCCGCGCCAGTCGGACGTGATGATCGTGGCAGGCACGCTGACCAACAAGATGGCGCCGGCGCTGCGCAAGGTCTATGACCAGATGCCGGAGCCGCGCTACGTCATCTCCATGGGCTCCTGCGCCAATGGCGGAGGCTATTACCACTATTCCTATTCGGTGGTGCGCGGCTGCGACCGCATCGTGCCGGTGGACATCTATGTTCCCGGCTGCCCGCCCACCGCCGAAGCACTGGTCTACGGTATCCTGCAGTTGCAGAAGAAGATCAGACGCACCGGAACCATCGAGCGCTGAGACGAATGGCTGAAGCCTTGCAAGACCTGGGCGATCACATCGCCGCGAAACTGGGTGCCGCGATCACCGGCGCGACCTATGCTTACGGCGAGCTGACGCTGGAGGCCAAGGCCGCCGAGATCGTCCGTGTGCTGACCTTCCTGCGCGACGATCCCGATTGCGGCTTCGTCTGCTTCATCGACATCTGCGGCGCCGACTATCCCGACCGCGAGCAGCGCTTCGACGTGGTCTATCACCTGCTGTCGCCCTACAAGAATCGCCGCATCCGTGTGAAGATCCGGACCGACGAGGAAACGCCGGTCCCCACCGTCATTCCTGTATTTCCCGCCGCCAACTGGTATGAGCGGGAAACCTTCGATCTCTATGGCGTGCTCTTCGCCGATCACCCGGATCTCCGCCGCATCCTCACCGACTATGGTTTCGCCGGCCACCCGCTGCGCAAGGACTTCCCGCTGACAGGCCTGGTCGAGGTCCGCTACGACGACGAGGCGAAACGGGTCGTCTACGAACCGGTGAAGCTGGTGCAGGAGTTCCGCAGTTTCGATTACCTGTCGCCATGGGAAGGGACGGACTACGTCCTGCCGGGCGACGAGAAGGCGAAGTAGCGAATGGCGAATGGCGAATGGCGAATGGGGGAAGGGTATGGGCGATCAGTCGATCAGTTCATACAGGGACCTGCATGTCTGGCAGGATGCCATGGAATTCGCGGAACAGTGCTATCGGCTGACAGCGACCTTTCCGAAGGACGAGTTGTTCGGCTTGACATCCCAGGTTCGGCGGGCGGCCGTGTCCGTTCCCGCCAATATCGCGGAAGGGCACGGCAGGGAGAACACGGGATCCTTCGCGCAGTTCCTTCGCATTTCGCAAGGTTCGGTCAAGGAACTGGAGACGCATCTCTTGCTCGCGGTTCGGGTTGGGCTGACGCAGGAAGAGAAGGTCGCACCGCTGCTCATTCGTTGCGAGAGCATCGTGAAGCGTCTACGCAGCCTCATTCGCAAATTGCAGGACAAGTAATGGCCCAATCCGCCATTCGCCACTCGCCACTCGCCACTCGCCACTCGCCACTCGCCACTCGCCACTCGCTGTTCGCTCTCAGTGGCGGAACCCCATCATGACTGAAGCCTCCGTCCGCAACTTCTCGATCAACTTCGGGCCGCAGCATCCGGCCGCGCATGGCGTGCTGCGCCTTGTGCTGGAGCTTGACGGCGAGGTCTGCACCCGTGTCGACCCGCATATCGGCCTTCTGCATCGCGGCACCGAGAAGCTGATCGAATACAAGACCTATCTGCAGGCCGTGCCCTATTTCGACCGCCTCGACTACGTGGCGCCGATGAACCAGGAACATGCCTATGCGCTGGCCGTCGAGCGGCTGCTGGGCATCAGCGTGCCGAAGCGCGGGCAGCTCATCCGCGTGCTTTACTCCGAGATCGGCCGCCTCCTGTCGCATCTTCTCAACGTGACCACCCAGGCGATGGACGTGGGCGCACTTACCCCGCCGCTCTGGGGTTTCGAGGAGCGCGAGAAGCTGATGGTCTTCTACGAGCGCGCCTCGGGCTCGCGCATGCATGCGGCCTATGTGCGTCCCGGCGGCGTGCACCAGGACATCCCGCAGCAACTGGTTGACGACATCGGCCATTTCTGCGCGCATCACAACAAGGTGCTCGACGACATCGAAGGGCTGCTGACCGAAAACCGCATCTTCAAGCAGCGCAACGTCGACATCGGCGTGGTCTCGCTCAAGGAGTGCTTCGAGTGGGGCTTCTCGGGGGTGATGGTCCGCGGCTCTGGTGCAGCCTGGGACCTGCGCAAGGCACAGCCCTACGAGTGCTACTCCGAACTCGACTTCGACATCCCCATCGGCAAG
>JAPLOT010000149.1 GCA_026400595.1 Alphaproteobacteria bacterium
CGTGACAGTTCTGCGAAAGTCCTCTTCGGCAGTCCGGGGTGCGTCAGCCTGCCACTGTTCGGGCGGCTGCACCCTGGCCGGCATGCGTCCTCAACCAGGATCCGCGTTCACGGCCTCGGCCAGCACCCAGTCACGGAACAGCTTCACCTTGCGCAGGTTCCGGTTCTCTTCGGGGTAGGCGAGGTAGTAGCTGCTCCCGGCCTGCGCGGTGATGTCGAAGAGCGTTACCAGCTTGCCGCTGGCCAGGCAGTCGGCCTCGAAGCGCGGCGTCACCAGGGCCACGCCGTGGCCCGCCATGGCGACGCTCGCCGCCATCTGCTGGGTGTCCACCGCCACGCTGGGCCTGGCGATCTTCAACGGCTGCGCAACGCCCGCGGCGCGGAACCAGATCCCCCACCAGTCGTCGGTCGGATCGATCAGCACATGGTCGAGAAGTGCTGCCGGTGCGTCGGGCCGTCCCTCGCGTTCAAGGTAGGCAGGGCTCGCCACCGGCGTGAAGAGCTGATCGAAGAGGCGATGGCAGGCCAGCCCCGGCCAGTCGCCGCGGCCCGAGCGGATGGCGACATCGATGCCGTCGCCGGCAAAGTCGGTGAAGCGGGGCGAGATCTCGATCCGCACGGCCAGTTCGGGATGCGCCAGCTGAAAGCGCCCGATGCGCGGCGCCAGCCAGTTGCCGGCAATGGTCTGCATGGTCGAGATGGCCAGCACGTGCCCGGCCGCCTCGCGCGCCTGGCGGAAGCTGCGGGTGAGATCGGCCAGCGCCTGGCGAACCGCCGGATCGATCTGGCGGCCACGCTGGGTCAGCTCCACGCCGCGCGCCCGGCGCAGGAAGAGGGGGCCGCCCACATGCTGCTCCAGCAGCTTCACCTGATAGCTGACGGCCGACTGGGTCATGTTCAGTTCGGCCGCGGCACGGGTCAGGTTGCCATGCCGGGCGACGGCCTCGAAGACGCGGATGGCGGGCAGGGGCGGCAGGTCGGGCATGCGTCGAAGCCATCAGTTGGATGGCTGGCGAATAGTGCAAAACGCGGTGGAATTCTAGCCTAACCCGGCGGATAACAGCGGTTGTCCCATCAATCTGATTGAAGCCTCGGAGCCCGCCATGACGCTGGATCTGCGCCGCATTCTGTTGCTTGTGATCGACAATCTGGCATTGCGGCGGCACCGGCGCGATGCGATACCGGATCTCGGCCGCCTGACACTTTCCGCCCAGGCCCTCCGGGACCTGAACCTGCCGCCGGAGATCGCCATGCGGATCGAGGCCGGGAGGCCGGACGACGATATCCGGAGACGACCCTACGCATGAATGACTGGCAGCCCGCGCAGTATCTCGCCTTCGCCGACGAACGCACACGGCCTGCCCGGGATCTTCTGGCCCGCCTGCCGCTCGACCAGCCCGGGCGGATCTATAAGGCGCAGCCCTATCTGGCCTTCGAGGAGGGCGACCTCGCCACCTGGACGCCGCCGAAGCCGGCGGACCTGCTCTTTTCCAATGCCGCGCTCCAGTGGGTGCCGCGCCATCTCGATGTGCTGGAGCGCCTGCTGCGGTCGCTGACGCCGGGCGGCGTGCTTGCGGTGCAGATGCCCAACAATCTGGATGAACCCTCGCACCGCCTGATGACCGAAGCCGCCGCCGCCGGGCCCTGGGCGGCAAAGCTCGCAGCGGCCGCCGGAGCGCGCGATCCGCTGCCCGCGCCGGAAGACTATTACCGGAGGCTGAAGCCGTTCTGCGCCATGCTCGATCTCTGGCAGACCACCTACTGCCATCCGCTGCGCGGCACGGCAGGGATCGTCGACTGGCTGAAGACCACCGGCCTCAGGCCTTATCTGGCACCACTCACAGCGGACGAACAGTCAGGCTTTCTCGCAGCCTATGAGGCGCGTCTGATGCAGGCCTATCCGAAGCTTGATGGCGAGATGATCCTTCTCCGCTTCCCCCGATTCTTCATCATCGCCCAGGTCTGAGTTCGCCGCGACACGCGCCGATGCGGCGCAATCATCTGTCTACGGAACAATTCGCCGCGCTCGCTGCCGGCCGCTTGCGGGCGGGGCCTCAGTCGCCGTCGCGCGGCTTGCCGCCCTTGATATGGGCCTCGCGCAGGTGCAGGTCGTTGTTGCGGCCCTTGATGTCTTCCGGCTGCGCCAGTCCGAATGTCCGCTTGCGCAGTTCCTGCACCAGTTCGGCGCGGTCCTCGATATGGGCGATCTCGGAAAAGGGGATGGGCCGGCCGACGCGCACCTTGAGCCGCGAGCCGATGCGGCGCGCGGTCTCGCGGAAGACCAGCGACAGGCGCAGCGTCAGGCTGGTATGGCTGGCCATCTGGAACAGGCGCGAGTTCTGGCCCACGAAATAGATCGGCACCACCGTGGCATTGGACATGCGCAGCAGCTTGGCGGTGAAGGGGGCCCAGGGCAGATCGACTGCCGGGCCCTTCAGCGGCCTTTCCGAGGTCGATACGCCGCCGCCGGGAAAGATACCGATGGCATGGCCATCGCGCAGCCAGTCCTGCGCCTGCCGCCGCGACTGCACATTGGTCTCGCGGGCCTCGCGGGTGGGGGCGAAGGCCACCGGCAGGAGATTGTTGGCGGCTTCCGGCACCTGGCACAACACGTCATTGGCAAGCACCTTGGTGTCCGGCCTCACCTGCGTGGCAAGCCAGGTCAGCGTGATCCCGTCGAGCACGCCATAGGGGTGGTTGGCGATGAAGAGCACGGGGCCCGTGGCCGGCGTCGCCGCCAGGGCGGCCACGTCGTATTCAACCCGCATGCGCAGCAGGCGGATGGCGGCGTCGAAGAAGTTCTCGCCGGCCTTCACCGATTTCTGATGCTGCAGGTAGATGCGCTTCAGCTTGCGCTGGCCGCCGAACCTCTCGATGGCCTGGATCACCGCGCGCTGCACGAAAGGCTGGTCCGCCGTCGAATAGCTGAACCGAACCTTCTTGGGCCGTCCGAGGGCGGTGGATATGGGCATGAACTGCGCTGGTGACAGGGGTGCTTCCACGTCAGGCTTTCCATGCATTTGCGGCGGAGACAAGGCCCTTCTCAGCGGAAGTCCCAGAATTGTATGGTGAATGCCTCTGGAGGTGCCGAATGTACAGATTGCTTGCCCGCAAGGGTGCCGGATCCCTGGCGGTCGAGGCCATGCTGGCCGAATGCCAGCTGCCTTATGCGGTCGAAGACCTCGTGCGTGACGAGAAGGGGGCGCTTCCAGAAAGCCTGCATCGAATCAATCCCAGAGCCGAGGTTCCGACCCTGCTCATGCCGGATGACAGCGTGATGACGGAGAGCGCCGCCATCCTGATTTACCTCGCGGATCTTGTCCCTGAAACGCGCCTCGCGCCGGCCATCGGCACGCCGCAGCGCGGACCTTATCTGCGCTGGATGATCTTCCTTGCCACCACCGTCTACATGAGCGACCTGCGCTACTTCTATCCCGAGCGCTACACGACCGACCTGGCTGGTACAGCCGGCATCAAGGCCTTTGCCGAAGCTGGCATGTTGCGCGAATTCGCAATTCTGTCGGGCGCCGTGGGGAAGGGCCCCTATGTGCTCGGCACGCCTTCCAGATCGGCCTCCGCCCCATGCCGCCCGAAACCTGGCTCGAGACCGGGCCCGACCATGTGCAATTCATGGCCGCCAAGCGCCAGAGGCTGTCAGGCCTGCCGCCGCAGTTCTACCGCGCCATGCCGGAGTCGCGGGCGGCCCAGGCGGAACTGCGCGATGCCGCCGTCGCGCACCTTCTTGCTCAGCATACGGAGCATTTCATCCGGAGCGGCGACATGCTCGATGACCGCATCGACGGCAGCCGCCACGATCTCGCGGATACCGTGCCCCTGGCCCTGCTTGGCCGGATCATCGAGGAGGATTTCATCCTGTTCCAGACCATCGATGGTCAGGATCTCATCACTGCCGCCTGCAATGCCTATACCAGCTCGGGCCGTATCGTTCACCGCCGCTGCGGCGATCGCCTCTGGATCAGGTCCGAACGCCAGACCTTCATGCGCCTGCCGCGGACCATGGCACTCGCCTTCGGCATCCATACCTATTCCGACCCGCTCTCTGCACTGGCCGATGATCGCGAAAGCCTCGCGGCACTCCACAAGCTGCTCGGTGACTACACGGAAGAGCGACTCTCATATTCCGCCATGCTCGGTCTGCGCGATCCGGTGCGCCGCTGGATCGAGGACCGGCTGGCGGTCGCCGACAGCTAAGCCGCCTTTGCCTCGCTGCCCAGGCCCAGCACGCGGCAGATGGCGTAGACCAGATCGGCGCGGTTCAGCGTGTAGAAGTGGAAGTGGTTCACACCCTCGCGCTGCAGGGCGCTGACCTGCTCGGCCGCAACCATGGCGGCGACGAGATTGCGGGTTTCGGGATCCTCGTCGAGCCCCTCGAGGCGGCGGGCAAGGGCGGGCGGGATATGCGCGCCGCATTTTGCGGCAAAGTCCTGCACCCGGGCAAAGGAGGTGATCGGCAGGATGCCGGGCACCAGCTCGATGCCGATGCCGCGCGCCGCGATGCGGTCACGCAGGCGCAG
>JAPLOT010000155.1 GCA_026400595.1 Alphaproteobacteria bacterium
CGCACCGCCTTCTCGGCCGCTTCGAGAATGTGTTTCGGCGGCTTGAAGTCGGGCTGGCCGATTCCGAGGTTGATGACCGGCAGGCCCTTGGCCCTGAGCGCATTGGCGCGGTCCAGCACTGTGAAGGCGGTCTCTTCTTCGATGGCCGCAACGGCCGGATTGATTTTCAGCATCAGGTCACATCATCTATGGCTGGATCGAGCAGATGGCTGACATTGCGTCCGCCGTGACCCGTTTTTACGGCCTGCCGGAAGATTTCCGCAACGGATTCCGTCAGGCGCGTCGCGCAACCCAGCTTCCCGGCCATCTCCTCGTAGTAGCCGATGTCCTTGGCGGCATTGGCAAGGGCGAAGCGGTAGCCATCGAAGTTCCCTTCCAGCGCCGGACCCACCATCTTGCGCAGGACGCCGGAATTGCCGGAGCCATTGAGCATGACCTCGTAAAGGTCCTTCCAGTCGATCTGCGCCCTGTGCGCGGCGCCGAAGGCTTCTGCAACCAGCGCCACCATGCCGGTGACCAGGTAGTTGGAGATCAGCTTGGCCGTATGCCCCGAGCCCGGCGGACCGAAGTGCCGCACGGTCGTGGCAAAGCAGTCGAGCAGGGGCTTGATCGCGGCGAAGGTCTTGTCACTCGCCCCGCACAGGACGCCGAGCTCACCCTGCTCCGCCTGCTCCGGACCGCCGGTCAGCGGGATGTCGGCAAAGCCCACGCCCATCGCCTCAAGGTCATGCGCGAGGCGCCGGGTTTCGTCCGGCGCGGAGGTGCCGGAATCGAGGATGATCTGCCCCGGTCGCAGATGTGGTCTCAGTTTCGCGATGGTCTCCGCAACCACTTTCGACGTCGTGACGCAAAGAAGGATCGCGTCGGCTGCGGCAACCTCGGCCATGTCCTTCGCCTCGTGCGCACCCTTCGCCACCAGATCATCGACCGGCGCCCGGTTGCGATGGGCCATCACGATCACGCCATGGCCATGCTTCAGGAGATTGGCTGCCATGCCATGTCCCATCAATCCCGCCCCGACGACGCCCACCTGCATGCTTGCCTCTCCCGCGCTCCCTGCCTATGGTCCGGCCCGAAAATCAGGGAGTTCCGCATCATGGCGCTGCACAAGAATTACATCAATGGCGAATGGGTCGAGGGCAAGGGCGTCCGCGAGAACATCAACCCATCGGACCTGACCGATGTAGTGGGCGAATATGCCCAGGCCGATGCGGGCCAGACAGAAGCCGCCATCGCCGCTGCCAGGGCCGCCCAACCCGGCTGGGCGGCCAGCACGCCGCAGGCCAAGGCCGATGCGCTGGAAGCCATCGGCGTCGAACTCCTCGCCCGGAAGGACGAGATCGGACGCCTGCTGTCGCGCGAAGAGGGAAAGCCGCTCGCCAACGGCATCGCCGAGACCATGCGCGCCGCCCAGATCTTCAAGTTCTTCGCGCAGGAAGCGCTGCGCGTCGAGGGTGTCGCGATCACGTCCGTGCGTCCCGGCGTCGACGTGATGCTGACCCGCGAGCCGCTGGGCGTCGTCGGCCTGATCTGCCCGTGGAATTTCCCCATCGCGATTCCCGCCTGGAAGATGGCGCCGGCCCTGGCCTTCGGCAAAACGGTGGTCCTCAAGCCCGCCGACCTGGTGCCGGGCACCGCCTGGGCGCTGATGGAGATCATCGCGCGCGCTGGCTTGCCCAAGGGCGTGGTGAATCTCGTCATGGGACGCGGCTCCGTCGTGGGCCAGACCATGCTCGACTCGAAGGACGTCAACGCCATTTCCTTCACCGGCTCGGTGGAGACCGGCGCCCGCGTCGCCATGGCCTGCGCGAAGCGTGGCGCCAAGTTCCAGCTCGAGATGGGCGGCAAGAATCCCTTGGTGGTGCTGGACGACGCCAATCTCGATGCGGCCGTGGCTGCTGCCGTCGATGGCGCCTTCTACCAGACCGGCCAGCGCTGCACCGCCTCTTCGCGCCTCGCATCCACGATGCCTTCGTCGACAAGATGGTCGCCGCGATGAAGACGCTCAAGGTCGACCACGCGCTGAAGGAGGGCACCGTCATCGGCCCGGTGGTCGACGAAGGCCAGATGGCGCAGGACGAGAAGTACATCCAGATCGCCCGCGACGAAGGCGGCGAGCTGGCCTGGGGCGGCGAGCGCCTCAACCGCGACACCAAGGGCTACTATCTGAGCCCGGCGCTTTTCGTCGGAACGAAGAACAGCATGCGGATCAATCGCGAAGAGGTCTTCGGCCCCGTCGCCTCGGTGATCAAGGTCGACTCCTACGAGGAAGGCCTGGCGGTCGCCAACGACACGGCCTTCGGCCTCTCCTCGGGCATCTTCACAACCTCGCTCAAGCATGCCACCGACTTCCGCAAGAAGTCGGCGGCCGGCATGGCGATGATCAACCTGCCCACCGCAGGCGTCGACTATCACGTGCCCTTCGGCGGCCGGAAGGGCTCCAGCTATGGCGCGCGCGAGCAGGGCCGCCACGCAGTGGACTTCTACACTGCGATCAAGACGGCCTATACGCTGGCCTGATCAGCTGCCCAGCCGTTTCAGCGCCGCCACATAGGTGGCGATCGCCCGTGCCGTGGGCGACAGCATCTGCCGGTAGTACAGGATCGCCGTGATGGTGATCGTTGCGGCGATACAGACGTAAGGACCTGAAAACAGGAACAGCGCGGCAATCGCGTAGTAGAAGCCGCGGATGCCGTTGTTGATGCTGCGCACCGCTTCGGTGAGCACGATGGCGGCCTGTTCGCCCATGATCCGCGTCTCCTCGCTGTGCGCGGGCGAGGCCTGGAGCCCGCCCAGCAGTGCGAAGGTATAGGCCATCTTGCGCAGCGCATAGGTGAAGGCGAAGAAGCACAGCGCCATGATCAGCGTGAGCAGCGCGAAATAGAGCGTGAAGGACTCGGCCGTCATGCCCTGATCGAAGAAGGAGAGGTCGCGCGTCACCTGATAGATGCGCGAGACATTGACCAGCGACCCGACGAGTCCGGCCAGCACCAGCAGCGTCGCCGAACCGAAGTATGAAATGGAATTGGAGATGTGGCCCAGCAGGATCGCGTCGAAGACGCGGTGTTCGCGGTGAATGCCCTGATGCATCTGCAGCCAGCGCAGTCGCACGTCGTGCAACTGGCTGTTGAGCGAACCCTTGCCGATGAGTTTCAGGATCGGCGTGTAGAGTCCCCAGAGCCCGAAGATCAGGGCGATGGCCAGAAGATTCGGCCATCCCATATCGAGCGGCAGATAGGGAAGGGGCCCGCTCATGCCGCCTTGTGCATTTCCTTGATCTCCGTCACCTTGATCTCCGGCGCGCGTTCCAGCGTGTAGTTCAGGCTGAAGGCCGATTGCGCCATGAACACCGGGTCGCCGTCAAGATCATGGGCGATGGAGAACCGGTTTGCGGTGACTAACTCGTCGAGCTTCTTCGCGTCGTCGCAGGAGATCCAGCGCATCACCTCGTAGCGCGTCGGCTCG
>JAPLOT010000068.1 GCA_026400595.1 Alphaproteobacteria bacterium
TGGGGCGAGCCTTCAAAAGGTGATCCCATGCTGGCCAAGATTCCGGCAAATCGCTTCGGAAAGCCGGTCGAGGTCGCCGACATGATCCTGTATCTCGCGTCCTCGGCGTCAGATCTCGTCTGCGGCCAGGACATGCTCATCGATGGCGGCTACACGGCCATCTGATCCCCGCGTGGGTCAGTAGGTCGCCCGGCCACCCGAGACGTCGAAGACGGCGCCGGTCGAGAAGGAGCACTCCTCGCTGGCCAGCCAGCAGACCAGGCTTGCCACTTCGTCCACCTTGCCGTGGCGGCCCATGGGGATCTTCGACAGCATGAAGTCGATGTGGCTCTGTGGGATCTGGTCGAAGATCGGCGTGCGGACCGCCGCCGGCGTCACGCTGTTGACGGTGATGTTGGTCTTGGCCAGTTCCTTGGCGAGCGACTTGGTGAAGCCGATGACCGCCGCCTTGGACGCCGAATAGGCCGAGGCGTTTGGATTGCCCTCCTTGCCGGCAATCGAGGCAATGTTGACGATGCGGCCGTAGTTCTGGGCCATCATGTGCGGCACCACGGCGCGGTTCGTGAAGAACGTGCCGTTGAGGTTGATGGCGATGGTGCGGTGCCAGTCCTCGAGCTTGAGGTCGACCACGGTGGCGGTCGGACCGGCAATGCCGGCGCTGTTGACCAGGATGTCGATCCCGCCGAGCTGCTTCACCGTCTCGGCAGCAGCGGCCTGGACCGACTCGTGGTTCGAGATGTCGGTCTTGATGCCGCCCTGCATGTCCCAGACTGCAACCTTGCCGCCCTCGGCCTGGATGCGCTTCGCGACGGCCTCGCCGATCCCTGACAGTCCGCCGGTGACGACAGCCCGCCTGCCTGCAAATCTCATGACTTGATCTTCCAGTTCTTCATTGCCTTGAACGTGTCTTCAAAGGACACTATCCCCGCATCCGAGCCGAGGCCAGTGGCGACGAGTCCCGCCGAGGCTTGCGCGAAACGCAGGGCCGTCTCGATGTCCATCTTGTGGTGCAGCGCAACAATGAAGCCGGCATCAAAGGCATCGCCGCAACCGGTGGTGTCGACCACCTTGATGTCGTAGGCGCTGGACGCAAGACGCGTGCCATCGCTGTGGGCGTAGTAGGCACCCTCCCCGCCAAGCGTGAAGACGCAGCAGCTTGCCCCTTTGTCGAGGTAGAACTTCGCGCAATCCTCGGCCGTCTTCTGCCCGGACATGTCCTTGGCCTCCTCGATGGAAGGCATGAAATAGTCGATGTAGGGCAAGAGCGGCGCCACAATGCCCAAGGTCTCTGCACTGGCGGCGATCAGGTCGAAGGTAACGGTCCGGCCGCGCGACTTGGCTTCCCGCAGGAGGGTGACACTTGCGGGTCCGTCCAGCGTTTTCAGCAAGCCCGTCCCGCCAAGATGAATGATTGGCGCATCAAACACCTGGTCATACATCGATGGCGGCACATCGAAATGGTCGGACGCACCCCTGACATGAAGTGCGGGTCGATCGCCATTGGGTCTCACGTTCAGGATGGTAGCCGAAGTCGGAATGCCCTTCAGCCGCTGCATGGCAGAGGTGTCGATGCCATGCTTCTGCATCGTGAGGAGAACCCAGTCGGCCTTCTCGTCATCGCCCACGGCACCGACGGCAAGGCTCCTGAGGCCCAGCTTTGCCGTGTCGACAACGGTACCTCCTGCCGTCCCGGCGACCGTCAGGCGGATTTCCTCGATGAAATCGACATTCCCCCGGTCGGGAATGCGGGTCACCGGCCGGCCCAGCACATCGAGGATGTAGAGACCTATGACCGAGACGTCATAGCGCATCTTGTCTGGCACTCTTGGCCCGCACAGTTATGGCGACGGCGAGCGCCGCCGCC
>JAPLOT010000406.1 GCA_026400595.1 Alphaproteobacteria bacterium
GCGATGAATGGGGCCAGGATACTCCCACCCGACGACATTGTCGAAGGTCATGTTCCGACCGAGGGTCCGGTCGTGGTGTTCGACGGCGACAACTACTACATGGGCGGCGTCATTGCAGAGCGGCTGCGCGCGGAAGGCCTCGAGATCACCTACATCACGGATTCCGACAGCGTATCGGCCTGGGCCGGCAATACCTCGGAACGCTGGCGCATCCGCACCCGACTCCTTGAGGTCGGCATCGAGGTTGTCACTGCTCACAGCCTTTCTGCCTTCGATGGGCAGGCAGCGACGCTGACCTGCGAATACTCCGGAGCACAGCACCAAATTCCCGCCGCCGCCGCCGTGCTCGTCACCTCACGTAGGCCGAACGATACACTTTATCATGAAATCCTTGCCACGGTTGGGGGTGATTTCGCGAAGTTGCCCTTCACGCTCACCCGGATCGGTGACTGTGAGGCCCCCGCCATCGTGGCCGCCGCCGTGTACTCAGGCCGTCGCTATGCCGAAGAGCTGGATACGCCCGTTGATGTGGACTTGCCGCTGAGACACGATCGGCCGATCATAACTAGCGACACACCTGCAAGAGCGCCGGCACGGGCACTTCCTGCCTCCAATCAACGGCAATTTGACGAAGCCCGTTATCTCGAGACCTTGCTGCAGTACTACGAGGAAGAGATCTCGGGTGAGGCCTATTTTCGGACACTTGCAATGCGCATGCCGCTGCCCGAACACAAGGCACAAATGATCCTCCTCGCTGATGTGGAACGTCATGCCGCACAGACATTGTTACCGCTGATTCGGCACTATGGCCTGACTCCCCGGCCAGATGCCGAGCTTGGTGCTGTGGGCATCGATTGGGCCGACAAGGGTCCACGGGATTGGGAGGGCATCATCGCATACATGACCAAGACCTTTCCTGGCTACCTCGACGCCTTCCTTGCGCTCGAGCGTATAGCGCCCGAAGCAGATCATCCCTTCGTGAAGATGGTGACGCAGCACGAGGCTGTCGTATTGCAGTTTCTCGACCGCATCGCTGCTGGTACTGCCAACCCTAGTGAACCTCTCGTCAGCTATATCTGCACGCCCCACCCGGAACCACTCGCAGCATGACCTCCCTCTGTGCAATCACCGCTTACGTACTGGACTTGCGGGATGTCGCGCCAACTGCGACTTATTCCACTCGTCTCCACGGGCCTGCAGACGAGGCGGTGGCCTCGACCTGCGAAATCGAGTTCGCTCGAGACCGCCTTGGTGCCATGGCAAGTCGCGACCGCATACACGATCCCGCAGTTGAAGGTGATTGAAGCAGAAACCACGAAATTGGAGTGAGAGCAACATGTCGACTGAACCAGGCGTAATTCGACTCCAAGCCGACGGCCCTGCTGACCAGGGCCTGAAACCCCTGAAGCTGAACCCCGCCGACTTCCAGTCACCACTGCCTGTTCAGAACAACCATCAGTACTTTTCTGATCCCGTCAAGGGTCTCAACGTCGGCGTCTGGGATACGACGACAATGCAGGAAGCCTTCGGTCCCTATCCTGGCGACGAGTTCATCGTTGTCCTGGAAGGCCGCTTCGAGATGGTCGATGGAAAGGGCAAAGGAGTGCCAGGTCGAAAGGGCCAGAGTGTGATCTTTCGAAATGGAATTCCCACCAGCTGGAAACAAGACGGCTATCTCAAGAAGTTCTATGTCACCCTCCGGAAAAGCGACGACCCGCCGCCGCAGATTGACAGCGCCGAAGGCGGCGTGATTGTGCTCGACCCTGACATGACGCTATCGGACAGCGATGCGGTCAGCCGTTCCAACAGTGGCGCCAAACAGCGCGAGCGGGTGATCTTCACCAATGATACGGGTACGATGGAGGTGGGTCTCTGGGATACGGAGGCTTACACGTCCGAGCCCTTTGCCTTTCCGTCACATGAGTTCGTGCAAGTCCTCGATGGCGGGGTGAGCATCACAACCAAGGACGGCACGCGCCAGACCTTCGTTGCGGGCGATGTGTTCTTCATCGCCAAAGGCACTGTCACGACTTGGGAAGTGCCGACCTATCTCAGAAAGTACTACGCAGCAGTGGACTCCGGGAAGAAAGATCGCTCAGTGTGAAGGATCTTACAGCGACACTCACACCGGGAGAGATCATGGAAACCCGTTTCCCGACAGATGGAACCGCCGTCGTGTTCGATGAGTACTGCGACGATCGGAATAGCGGCAGCGGCAGACCGATTGGCTGTGATCGCGTTTCCGACCGCTCTCCGAATTTCAGACGACCCCGCCCTTTCCCAGCCAAACCGAGGAATGCGCACAAGTCAGTGACCACCCGAG
>JAPLOT010000530.1 GCA_026400595.1 Alphaproteobacteria bacterium
TCGCTCTGCGGCGTCGATGACGAATGGTGCAGCGAGATCGCGGACAGCATCTCCGGTGGTTCCGACCTGCGCCGCGTGTCGGTGACGCGGTTGCTCGATGACGGCATTTCGGCACCCGATGGCGTGCTGCGCGACTGGCGCGGCGGAACCCTTGTCTGCGAGATCGACCTGCGCGACATGCCGGCGCTCCGCGGGCGGCACAACTGGCAGAATGCCTGCATGGCCTATGGCGCTGCAGCGGCCTTCGGCATCGCGCCTGGCGTCATCGCGCGGGCCATGCAGAGCTTTCCGGGCCTTGCCCACCGCATGCAGCAGGTGGGAGAGGCCGGTGGCATCGCCTTCGTCAACGACTCAAAGGCCACCAATGCCGATGCGGCGGAGAAAGCGCTCTTGTCCTTCGACAACATCTACTGGATCCTCGGCGGGATCGCGAAATCCGGCGGCATCGCGCCGCTGCGTCCGCACTTCGGCCGCGTGGCACGCGCCTATCTCATCGGCCAGGCCTCGGATGATTTTGCCGCGGCGCTGGAGGGGCAGGTTCCCTATGCCAGGTGCGGCACGCTGGATCGTGCGGTGACTGCGGCACTTGCGGATGCGCAGCGCGACGGGCGGAAGGGCGCGGTGGTGCTCCTCTCGCCCGCCTGCGCCTCCTTCGACCAGTATCCCAATTTCGAGGTGCGCGGCGACGCCTTCGTCAAGGCCGTCGCCGGGCTTCCCGGTGTCACCATGACCATCACAGGAGATGACAATGCTGCTCGGACGTAGCGACCGCGGGCTTCTCGCCCAATGGTGGTTCACCGTCGACCGCGGATTGATGATGGCGGTGGTCCTGCTCATGGCCACCGGCGTGCTGATCAGCATGGCGGCCAGTCCGTCGGTCGCGGATCGCATCGGCCTCGACACCTTCCATTTCTTCCGGAGCCAGCTGTTCTATCTCTTCCCTGCGGTGCTGGTCCTCATCGGCGTGTCGCTCCTCACCCCGCGCCAGACCCGCCGCGCCGGCTTCCTGCTCTTTGCCGGAAGCCTTGCCTTGATGGTTGCGGCGCTGTTCTGGGGCCCCGAGATCAAGGGTGCGCATCGCTGGATCAACCTCGGTCCTCTCAATCTGCAACCCTCTGAACTGGCAAAGCCGGGCTTCGTCATCGTTACCGCCTGGCTGTTGGCGGAACAGACGCGGCGTCCGGACATGCCTGCGCATCTTGCGGCTTTCCTTGCCGCAGGACTCTTCTTCGGGTTGCTGCTGATGCAACCAGACTTCGGCCAGACGGCCCTGATGATCATGGCCTTCGGTGCCATGCTGCTGATCTGGGGCCTGCCCTGGATTCTGGTTGCTGGCTTCGCTGGGCTGGTGGCTTCCGGCATTCTCATCGCCTATGCCAGCGTCGCGCATGTGCGCTCGCGCATCGATCGCTTCCTCGACCCCGACAAGGGCGACACCTTTCAGGTCGATACGGCGATGCAGGCCTTCAGGAATGGCGGTCTGATGGGCGCCGGGCCGGGCGGTGGCGAAGCAAAGCTGATCCTGCCGGATGCCCATACCGACTTCACCTTCGCCGTGGTGGGCGAGGAATTCGGGCTGGTGGCCTGCCTCGTCCTCATGTCGCTCTTTGCCTTCATCGTGCTGCGCATCCTGGCGCGCGCCAAGTCGGAGACCGATCCCTTCCCGGCCCTGGCCCTCAGCGGCCTGGCACTCGTCTTTGGTTTCCAGGCCATCATCAACATGGGTGTGAACGTGGCCCTGCTGCCGGCCAAGGGAATGACTCTCCCCTTCATCTCCTATGGCGGCTCCTCGCTCATCGGCATGGCCATCGCCATGGGCTTCGTGCTTTCGCTGGCGCGCCGCCGGGCGGGCGCACATCGCACGCGAACCTTCGCTGCGGTCTACGCCTAAGTCCGGCATGACGGGGAAAGACACCATCGTTCTGGCCGCCGGCGGCACCGGCTGCCATCTCTTCCCGGCCCAGGCCCTGGCCGAGGAACTGAATCGCCGCGGCTACGTCATTCATCTGATGACGGACGAACGCGTGCGCGACTACGGCAAGTCCTTTCCGGCCCAGCAGACTCACGTCGTGCCGTCGGCCACCTTGTCGCTCGGCAAGCCTTGGCTCTTGCCGGGCAGGCTGTTCCGCCTGTTCGGCGGCTATCGTCAGGCGCGGGCGATCCTGCAGTCGCTGCAGCCGCGGGCCGTGGTGGGTTTTGGTGGCTATCCGTCCTTCCCGCCGATCCTGGCCGCCGCCAATCTGAAGATCCCGTCCTGCGTCCACGACCAGAATGCCGTCATGGGCCGGGCCAACAGGGTGCTGGCCAGATATGCCGATGCGATTGCCTCGTCCTTCCCAAATCTGCAGGGCCTTCCATCAGCTGCAGCACACAAGGTGACGGTCACCGGAAATCCGGTGCGCGATCTGGTGCTGCAATCCCGTTCCGCCGCCTACCCGGCATCGGGACGCTTCCGGCTGCTGGTCTTCGGCGGCAGCCAGGGCGCACAGTTCTTCGGTGACTTCATGCCCAGGGTCTTCGCCGCCATGACCGCCGGGGAACGGGCCGGCATTCAGGTGACGCAGCAGGTTCGGCCAGAGAACATGGAGGCCGTGAAGGCGGCCTACGGACAGTTGAACCTCGATTGCGAGCTGCAGCCCTTCTTCATGGACATGCCTTCCCGGATCGCGGCTTCGCATCTGGTGATCTGCCGCTCCGGTGCATCCACCATCGCCGAACTGGGCGTCATCGGCCGGCCCGCCGTCATGGTGCCGCTGCCGCATGCGCTGGACAACGACCAGTTGCGCAATGCGGAAAGTTTCGCATCAGCAGGCGCCGGCTGGGTCCATCCACAGGCGAGCCTGGAGCCTCAGGGCTTTGCCGCATTTCTGACACGCCTGCGCTCTCAAGAGGGCGTGTTGCGAAAGGCGGCGGCCGCTGCACTCGGCCATGGCAAGCCGGATGCCGCCCAGCGCCTCGCCGATCTGACCGAACAGCTTGCAGGGAAAACCAGAGAATGAAACTGCCGCGCGACGTAGGCCCCATCCATTTCATCGGTATCGGCGGCATCGGCATGAGCGGCATTGCCGAAGTCATGGCGACGCTGGGCTACAAGGTGCATGGCTCGGACCTGACCGACAACTACAACGTGGCGCGGCTGCGCAAGGGCGGCATCGCCGTGGAGATCGGCCATCGTGCCGAGAACATCGGAGATGCGCAGGTCGTCGTCGTATCCTCTGCGGTGAAGCCCGATAATCCGGAACTGATCGAGGCGCGCAACCGCTATCTTCCCATCGTTCTGCGGGCCGAGATGCTGGCCGAGCTGATGCGCTTCAAGACCTGCGTGGCGGTCGGCGGAACCCACGGCAAGACCACCACCACCTCGCTGGTTGCCGCCTTGCTCGACGCGGGCGGTCTCGACCCCACCGTGATCAACGGCGGCATCATCAACGCCTATGGCACAAATGCGCGACTCGGCAAGGGTGACTGGATGGTGGTGGAATCGGACGAGTCCGATGGCACCTTCGTCAAGCTTCCGGCGGATGTGGTGATCGTCACCAACATCGATCCGGAGCACCTCGACCACTACGGCAGTTTCGAGAGGGCCAAGGAGGCTTTCCTCGCCTTCGTCGAAAACATCCCCTTCTACGGTTTCGCTGTGATGTGCATGGATCATCCGGTGGTGCAGGAAATCATCGGCCAGGTACGCGATCGCCGCGTAGTCACCTATGGCCGCAGCCCGCAGGCCGATGTCCGCCTGCTCGAGACGTCCTATGCCGATGGCGAGACGCATTTCGCGGTACGGATCACCAATCGCCGGACCGGTGCCACTCACGACATCGGCGATCTGAGCCTCGCCATGCCGGGCGATCACAATGCCCTGAACTCGACCGCCGCGCTGGCTGTGGCGCGGGAACTCGGCCTCAGCGATGACCAGATCCGCAAGGGCTTCAAGAGTTTCACTGGCGTGAAGCGCCGGTTCACCCGCACCGGCGAGCACAACGGCGTCACCGTCTTCGATGACTACGGCCATCACCCGGTCGAGATCGCCGCCGTTCTGCGCGCAGCGCGCGGCGTCACCCAGAACCGGGTGGTTGCCGTGATGCAGCCGCATCGCTACACCCGGCTGTCCTCGCTGTTCAACGACTTCTGCACCTGCTTCAATGATGCCGATACGGTGATCGTGGCGCCTGTCTATGCCGCTGGCGAGGCGCCGATCGAAGGCGCCAGCCACCTGGCGCTGGTCGAGGGGCTAAGGGCGCGCGGCCACCGCAATGTCCATGCCATCGAAACGCCGGATCAGCTCGCGCCGTTGGTGCGAAATCTGGTGGCGCCGGGCGACATCGTGATCTGCCTGGGCGCGGGCACCATTACTCAGTGGGCCTATGCCTTGCCGGGCCAACTGGCGGCCTTCGATGGCGAAGCAGGCGCGTGATGGCGCGGCTTGATGGCGAGGCGCTGCTGAAGCGGCTGCCGGCCGTGCGCGGCCGGCTGGAGCCCGAAGCGGCACTGGCGGACCTGATCTGGTTCCGTGCAGGTGGCCCGGCAGAAGTCCTCTATACTCCCGCGGACGAGGCCGATCTCGCGGATTTCCTCAAGGCTGCGCCGGGCGACGTCGCGGTCTATCCCATCGGCGTGGGCTCGAACCTTCTGGTGCGCGACGGCGGCGTGCCTGGCGTGGTGATCCGCATGGGCAAGGGCTTCTCGGGCCTGACGCTGGAACCCGGCGATCGCATCCGGGCAGGAGCTGCCGTCCTGGACGTGCGCGTCGCCCGCTACGCACAGGAACATGGTTTAGATGCGTTAACCTTTCTGAGAGGTATCCCGGGCACCATCGGCGGCGCATTGCGCATGAACGCCGGCGCCTATGGGGGAGAAACCAAGGACGTGCTGGTCGAGGCGCGTGCGGTCGATCGCTCGGGGACGATTCACGTGCTGTCCAACGCTGACATGAAATACACCTATCGCCACTGCGGCGCGCCAGAAAACCTGATCTTCACGAGCGCGCTGCTGCAAGGCCGCCCGGGCGACCGGGCCGCCATCGCCGCCGCGATGGACAAGATCACCGAGAGCCGCGAAGCGACACAGCCGGTCAAGAGCAGGACCGGCGGTTCGACGTTCAAGAATCCGCCGGGTCGGAAATCCTGGCAGCTGATCGATCAGGCCGGCATGCGCGGCTTTGCCGTCGGGCCGGCGCGGGTATCGGAGATGCACTGCAACTTCCTCATCAACGAGGGCGGTGCGAGCGCCAGCCAGATCGAAGCCCTGGGCGAAGCCGTGCGCGCCAAGGTCAAGGCCACCTCCGGCATCGATCTCGAGTGGGAGATCAAGCGCATCGGCCTCAAGGCGGGAGGCACGGCATGAATGCCAAGCGGCGCATTCCTTCCGAAACGACCGTTGCCGTGCTGATGGGCGGCTGGTCGGCCGAGCGGCAGGTCAGCCTGTCGTCGGGCGAGGCCTGTGCGGGCGCGCTCCGCCGTGCCGGCTTCAATGTGGTCCCCATCGACGTAACACGCGAGCGCATCGTGTCCATCCTTCAGGACTTGCGGCCTGACGTGGCCTTCAACGCCTTGCACGGCAAGTGGGGCGAGGATGGCTGCTGTGCCGCCGTGCTTGAGACATTGCAGATTCCCTATACGCATTCCGGCGTGCTCGCCTCGTCGCTTGCGATGCACAAGGAGAAATCCAAGGCCATCTTCCGCGAGGCCGGCGTACCTGTGGCGGAAAGCAAGATCGTGGAACTCGAGATCGTGGCGACGCAGCATCCCATGCCCTTGCCCTATGTGGTGAAGCCGATCGCCGAAGGTTCGAGCGTGGGCGTCCACATCGTGAACAGTTCCTCCAACGGGCCGGCCGCAATCGTGCTGGAGCAGCGCGATCTGTTTGGCACCCATGCCATGGTCGAACGCTTCGTTCCCGGCAGGGAACTGACCTGCGCGGTGGTTGGTGAAGTGGCGCTGGGCGTCATCGACATCGTGTCGAAGAGCTCGACCTTCTATGACTATGTCGCGAAGTACGCGCCGGGCGGTTCCCAGCATATCCTGCCCGCCGAGATCCCCAATGACGTCTACCGCAAGTGCCAGCAGTACGCGATCATGGCCCATCAGGCACTCGGATGTCGCGGCGTGTCGCGTGCCGATTTCCGCTACAACGACCAGCCGGGCGGCGAGGGCGAACTCATTCTGCTCGAAGTCAATACCCAGCCCGGCATGACGGGCACGTCGCTGGTGCCGGAACTTGCCGCCCATGCTGGCCACAGTTTCGAAGACCTGGTGACCTGGATGGTCAATGATGCCTCGGTGGACAGATGAGGCGCGGATACGAGACAAGCGAGAACGGATGGCAGTGGCTTGAGCGGGGCAGAAGCCTGCGGGTACGATTCCTGGCCCGAACCCTGTCTCTGCTTCTGTTGGCCCTTGTCATTGGAGCGGGCCTGGTGAAGGGCGGCTATCTCGACTACGAGGACAGCCCCTGGCTCAAGCTGCCGGGCCGGCTTGCCGGCATGGCGGGCATGGCTGCCGACGACATCAGGATCCATGGCCTGACCCATCATGAGCCCGATCACTTGCTCTCCGCCATCGAAGTTGCCCCGGGCGCATCGCTGATCGGTTTCGACGCCGTCCAGGCGAGGAAGAATCTCGAAGGACTCGACTGGGTGGCTGCGGCCAAGGTGCAGCGGCTCTTTCCCAACCAGCTCGAGATCTCGGTGGTGGAGCGCGCGCCCTTCGCCGTGTGGCAGCGCGGCAACATGTATCATGTGATCGACCGCTCTGGCGGCGTGATGACCGGCCTGCCGGCATCGCAGCTTCTCAAGCTTCCGCTGGTCTCGGGCGAAGGTGCCAATCTTGCAGCCGAAGAACTCGTTAACCAACTTGAAGCCTATCCCGACTTAATGTTGCAGGTGAAGGCGGCATCGCGCGTGGGCAAGCGGCGGTGGAACCTTTACCTCGACAGCGGCGTGGCGGTGCTGCTGCCCGAGCGGGACTGGACGGTTGCCTTGGCCACCCTGAACAGTCTCGACCGGTCGCAAAAGCTTTTGTCGAAGGGGATCAGGTCGGTGGATCTACGGCTTGCGGGCCAGGTGACGGTGGCGGTCGCCGAGATCGCCGCGGAAACGGACAAGGCGGCAAAGCCGAAAGCGGCAAGCCGCTGAAGCGCTGGGGTTTGTGGGGTTGCGTCAATGACGGTGGTACAGTTGCACGGCAAGTCGGGCACCCGCGGGGCAAATGCCCCCAAGGGCGGCATCATCGCCGCGCTCGATATCGGTTCGACCAAGATCAGTTGCCTCATTGCGGAGGCCGTTCCACCCAAGCACCGGAGCGCTGACGGCGAAGCCCGCAACGGGATGCGGATCCTGGGTGTCGGACATCAGCTGTCGCGCGGGATCCGGTCGGGTTCCATCGTCGACGTGGACGAGGCGGAACGCGCCATCCGGCTTGCCGTCGACGCCGCCGAGCGCATGGCGCAGCGCAACATCACAGAAGTCTTCGTCAATGTCTCCGGCGGGCGTCCGCTGTCGCGGCTGCATTCGGGAGCGGAGAAGACACAGACAGGGCAGGTGAGCCCGCGTGATCTTGACCGCGTCTTGAACGCCGCCCTGGCCCAGGTTGATCCGGGTCGGCGCGCGATCCTTCATCTGGCGCCGGTCCAGTATCATCTCGACGACGCGCGGGGGATCCAGTCGCCGGTCGGCATGTATGGCGAAATGCTCGCTCTGGATCTCAACGTCGTGACCGTCGAGAAGGCACATCTCAAGAACCTGACGCTTGCCATCGAGAGTGCCCATCTCGGGGCTGCCGGCTTCGTCGTGTCGTCCTATGCGGCGGCAAAGTCCGTCCTGGCGGAGGACGAGATGACCCTGGGCGCCACGCTCGTCGAAATGGGTGGCGCCACGACCGGCTTCGCGATCTTCCACGATGGCCACTTGGTGACCTCCGACATCATCCCGATCGGCGGCATGCACATCACCAACGACATTGCACGCGGGCTTTCCACCACCATTGCCCATGCCGAGCGCATGAAGACGCTGTGGGGGTCTGCCCTGGCCTCGCAGGTCGACGAGCGCGAGATGATTGCCGTGCCACTGCTGGGCGAACGCGGGGTGGACACGGTACAGAAGGTGCCGAAGTCCATGCTTACCGGCATCATCCGGCCGCGGCTCGAGGAAATCTTCGAGCTGTTGCGCGACAAGATCGAGGCCTCGGGTGTAGCTCATCTGGCTGGCCGCAGAGCGGTGCTCACAGGGGGCGCAAGCCAGCTCACGGGAATGCGCGACATCGCGGCCCAGTGGCTGGACAGGCAGGTCCGCATGGGCATTCCCGGCCATATCCAGGGCATGCCGGAGTCAGCCCATTCGCCGGGATTTGCGGTCTGCGCCGGACTCCTGCACCATGCCCTCAGGCCGGATACCCACTATGCCTTGCCAAAGGCCAAGGCCGAGCAGATCGAAAATGCCCAGCATGGCTATGTGCGGCGCATGGGCCGCTGGATTGCCGAAAGCTTCTGAGAACACGTGACATTGCGGCGGGCCTGAAACCGGGCACGCAGGATGCGGCGGCAGCCTCCGGGATGCCGCCGTTTCCGTTCGGTCAGCCGGGGTTTGGTAAATCCGTGGCTACCCTGCCGCATCGGAATGACTCAACCTGATTCGTATTTTAGGCATTTGGTTAGCGCGCGTTAACCATTTGTTATGGATTGGGTAAGAAATATGGAGCTCGGCAAATCAATTTCCGGGCGCCAATCATGACCATCAAGCTGACCGTTCCTGACCTTCAAGATCTGAAACCACGCATCACCGTGTTCGGGGTTGGTGGTGCCGGCGGCAATGCCGTCAACAACATGATCGAAAGCCGTCTGGAAGGGGTGGAGTTCGTGGTCGCGAACACCGATGCCCAGGCGCTCATGCAGAACGCCGCCCAGCGCCGCGTGCAGATGGGTACCGCCCTCACGCAGGGCCTTGGCGCCGGCTCACAGCCGCAGATTGGCGCGGCTGCGGCGGAAGAGGCGCTTCCCGAGATCCTCGATCACCTGGCCGGATCCCACATGGCCTTCATCACCGCTGGCATGGGCGGCGGAACCGGTACGGGCGCCGCGCCGGTCATTGCCCGCGCCGCCAAGGAGCAGGGCATCCTGACCGTCGGCGTCGTGACCAAGCCGTTTCATTTCGAGGGCATCCGCCGCCAGCAGACGGCCGAGCGCGGCATCGAACTCCTGGCCAAGCATGTCGATACGCTGATCGTCATTCCGAACCAGAACCTCTTCCGTGTCGCCAATGAAAAGACCACCTTCGCCGCGGCCTTCGCCATGGCCGACCAGGTGCTTTACTCGGGCGTTGCCTCGATCACGGAACTGATGACCAAGGATGGCCTGATCAACCTCGACTTCGCCGATGTGCGTGCCATCATGAGCGAGATGGGCCGCGCCATGATGGGCACGGGCGAGGCGACAGGCGAAAAGCGCGCCATCGAAGCGGCGGAAGCCGCCATCTCCAATCCGCTGCTCGACGACGTCTCGATGCGCGGAGCCCGCGGCCTGCTGATCTCGATCACCGGCGGTCCCGACCTGACCCTCTACGAGGTCGATGAGGCCGCGACCCGTATCCGGGAGGAAGTGGATCCCGAGGCCAACATCATCCTTGGCGCCACCTTCGATGAATCGCTGGAAGGCACCATGCGGGTCTCGGTGGTCGCAACCGGATTGGCATCCGAGGCTGGCCGTCAGTCCGAACCTGCCGCCGAAGACAAGGCAGAACCGGAAGAGACAGGCCGTGCCGTCTTCGGATTCACCGGCAAGCAACCCACGCCTGTCAAGAAGCATGCGCAACCTGCGCCCATGGCGGCCCGCGCCACCGTTCAGCAGGCTCAGCCTCCGCAGCATTCCCACGATCACTATGATGCCGAGGAAGAGGCTGACATGGTCCAGCAGACGGTGGCGGAAGAGGCGCCGCGCCAACAGCCCCGGCCCGTGCGCATTCCGCCGATCAACGAGTTTCCGCCGATTGCGCAGCAGCAGATGGCCGCGCAGCAGCGCAGCATCGAGAATATTGCCGATCATGCCGGCCGCAAGAAGAAGGGCCTGTTCGAGCGACTCGCCAGCGTCGGCCTTGGCCGCAAGGACGAGCCGGCACCGATGGCGCAACGCGAACCGACCATGGCTTCCCAGCCGCGACCGCAGCAGGTCGCACCCATCCGCCCGCAGGCGCCGGCCGAGCAGCACCGTCCGGAACCCGCGCTCGACGATGATCAGCTGGAGATTCCCGCCTTCTTGCGACGCCAGGCTAACTAGCTGAAACTCATCTGCGATCCGTGAAGCCCGGCGGTCACACTTCCGCCGGGTTTCGTGCCTCTAACGGACGTCGCCGGGGGGTGCTGGCATGGCCGAGACCTGTGATGTATGACACCGGCCTCAAGAGTTGGGAATCGGACAAAGTGCAGTCATTCGATATCAGGAGAGCGTCTCGTGGGGCCGCGCGCAAAGGTGCAGCCGCCGTCGTCCTCCTGATCCTGGCCTTGCCCCTAGGTGGCTGTGCTACCAGCATCATGGATGGGATCTGGGGCGATGACTCGTCCTCAACAGCGGCAGCCGGCGTTGGCACCGGCCTCTCGCCGGACATGGCAACCGCCGCCGAAGGCGAGGCCGTGGCGAAGCTCTACAATGAAGCCCTCGAGAGCCTGAAGAAGAACAATTACAAGACGGCTGCCAAGGAATTCGGCGAAGTCGAGCGGCAGTATCCTTATTCGAGCTACGCCACGAAAGCCATTCTGATGCAGGCCTATGTGAACTACAAGGCCAAGAAGTACGATGATGCGATCGTGGCGGCAAACCGCTTCATCACGTTGCATCCTGGGCACAAGGATGCGGCCTACGCGCATTATCTCGTCGCGCTGTCCGATTTTGAGCGGATCAACGATACCAAGCGCGATCAGACCTCCACGCGCAAGGCGCTGGAGGCGCTCGAGGAGATCGAGCGCCGGTTCCCCGATACGCCCTATGCCGAAGATGCCAGCCAGAAGGTACTGGTGGCGCGCGACCATCTGGCGGGCAAGGAAATGCAGATTGGCCGCTACTACTACAAGCAGGGTTCCTATCTGGCGGGCATCAACCGCTTCAAGCGGGTGGTGACCGAATATCAGAACACGTCTCAGACGCCCGAAGCGCTCTATCGCCTCTCCGAAGGCTACATGGCACTGGGCGTCGTATCCGAGGCCCAGACTGCTGCAGCCGTGCTGGGGTACAACTTCCCCAATTCGGAATGGTACAAGGATGCCTATCAGCTTGTCTCCAGCGACGGGTTGGCGCCGGTCGAGAACAAGGAAAGCTGGATCAGCAAGACCTTCCGGGCGATCAACCCGCTGTAATCCACACCCCCTCGCGCGCCCCGCCGGATTTCCGGTATAAGGCGCCTATGCTCACCGCGCTTTCCGGAAAATCCATCCTGCTCGACTCTCTGGGTCTGGCTCTTGGCGCAAGAGGGGATTCCACCCTCGTGAGGGCGGGTGCCGAGCGCGGTGTCGTCACCGCCGCCTTCGCGCTGCCGGCCTCGCACATGGCTTTCTCCGTGCTCAAGGAACAGGGCATCGAGACTGACGGCGAACTGGTGATACGGCGCATTCAGAATGCCGACGGCCCCAGCCGGGCGGCGATCAATGATCAACCGGTCAGCTTGAATCTGCTGCGCCAGATTGCCGGAACGCTGGCCGAGATTCATGGTCAGCATGCCGATCGTGCGCTGGTCGACGTCGGCGCGCACCGCCGGCTGCTCGATGCCTTCGGCGCACTCGAGGGCGCATCGGCAGAGGTTGGTGCCCTATGGGACAAGACAAGTGTGGCGCTGGCCGAACTAGAGGCGCATCGCAGCCTGATGGCGCGGGCCGAGGCTGAGCGCGACTATTTGGAACACGCGGCCGAAGAGCTTCGCGTGCTGAACCCTGTCGACGGCGAGGAGGCAAAGCTGGCCGAAGCGCGCCAGATGATGATGTCGGCCGAGCAATATGCCGAAGCGATCGCAGATGCCGAGGAAGCGCTCGCCGGAGACGGCACGGCGGTGTCGCGCCTCAACGCCGCGCTGCGCAAGCTTGAGCGGCGGCGCGAAACGGCGGGTGGGCGACTGGACCATGTCTGCCAATCGCTTGACCGGGTGCTGACCGAGATCGGCGAGGCCGAGCGGGCGCTGGCCGAGGCGCGCCGTGCCTTTGTCTTCGATCCGAAGGAGCTGGAGAAGTCGGAGGAACGCCTCTTCGCGCTGCGTGCTGCCGCGCGGAAATACAAGTGCACCGTCGATACGCTGGCACAGGTGCGTCAGCGATTCGAGGTGGAGCTGGCCGCGTTGAGCGACGGCGGCAGCAAACTGAAGGCGCTCGAGACACGGTGGCGTTCCTTGCGGGATGCCTATGATGCCGCCGCCGAGAAGCTGTCCGACCGTCGGCGGAAGGCGGCCAAGGCGCTCGACAAGGCGGTCATGGCCGAACTGCCGCCGCTCAAGCTGGAGCGGGCGCGCTTCGAAAGCCATATCGAGACGGATGCCGGAAAGCCCGGACCGTCGGGAATCGACAGGATCGAATTCATGGTGGCCGCCAATCCGGGCACGCCCCTGGCGCCCCTGATGAAGGTGGCATCCGGCGGCGAGCTGGCGCGCTTCATGCTGGCGCTCAAGGTCGTGCTTGCGGCCAAGGGCTCGGCGCCGACACTGATCTTCGACGAGATCGATACCGGTGTCGGCGGTGCCGTGGCCGATGCCATCGGAGCGCGACTGGCGCGCATGGCCGAGGGGTTGCAGGTGCTCGCGGTTACCCATAGTCCGCAGGTGGCCGCGCGGGCGGGTCAGCACATGCTCATTTCGAAGATGGAGGAGGTCGCCGGCAAGCGCATGGTGACGCGCGTGCAGGGCCTGTCGGCGCAGAGCCGTCGCGAGGAAAT
>JAPLOT010000353.1 GCA_026400595.1 Alphaproteobacteria bacterium
GCCAGGATTCCCAAGAGCCTGTGGAAGGATCTCAAGGCGCAAGGACTGCTCGACGCTGCAGCCCCCGTGCCGAAGTGAAGGCCGCCATTGCCGGATCGGGGCTGATTGGCCGATCCTGGGCGGTCGTCTTCGCGCGCGGCGGTGCCGAGGTGTCTCTGTGGGACCGCGATCCGGGGCAGGTGAGCCGGGCGATCGAGACCATCGCCGTGTCGCTGGGGGACATGGCCGAGGCCGGCCTGATCGCCGATCCCGCCGCGGTTCAGGATCGCATCAAGCCGGCAGCCGAACTGGCCGAGGCGCTGGACGGCGCCGCTCACGTGCAGGAAAACATCGCCGAACTGGCTGCGCCAAAGCAGGCACTCTTCGCCGAGATCGAGAAGCTGGCGTCACCGGATGCGGTGCTGGCGAGTTCCACCTCGGCCATCATGCCGTCGATCATCTTCAGTACACTGAAGACCCGTGAGCGCTGTCTCGTGGCCCACCCGATGAACCCGCCACATCTGGCACCCATCGTGGAGCTTTGCGGCGCCGCCTTCACCTCGCCGGATGCCATTGCCCGCACGCGTGACTTCATGGCCGGCTGCGGCATGGCGCCCATCGAGGTGAAGCGCGAGGTCGAGGGTTTCATCCTCAACCGCCTGCAGCTGGCCGTGCTCAACGAGGCCTTCCGCCTGATCGCCGGCGGCTACGTCACGGCCGCCGACCTCGACCGCACGGTGACCGAAGGGCTGGCGCTGCGCTGGAGCTTCATGGGCCCGATCGAGACCATCGATCTCAACGCGCCCGACGGCGTCGACGACTATCTCTCGCGCTATGGCGAGACCATCCGGCGCGTCGGCAAGTCCCAGGCGTCCGCTCCCGACTGGCCAGCCGACATCGGGGGGCAGCTCGAGGCCGAACGGCGCAAGGCCGTGCCGCGCGACAGGCTGGCAGAAGCGCAGGCCTGGCGTGATCGCCGTCTCATGGCGTTGGCCCGGCACAAGGCCGAGGCCGAGCGCAAGATCAGTCGCCGGACTTGAGATCCTCGGGGCGCGGCATCGAGATGATGTTGTAGCCCGAGTCGACATAGTGGACCTCGCCGGTCACGCCGCCCGACAGCGGCGAGAGAAGGTAGAGGCCTGCGCCACCCACCTCGTCCAGCGTGATGGTGCGGCGGAGCGGCGCATGGCTCTGCTGGTAGTTGAACATGGCCCGGGCATCGCCGATGCCGGCGCCCGCCAGCGTCCGCATCGGGCCTGCCGAGATGGCATTCACCCTTATGCCGCGCGGACCGTAGTCGGCGGCGAGATAGCGGACCGAGGCTTCCAGCGCCGCCTTGGCGACGCCCATCACGTTGTAGTTGGGCATGACGCGCACCGAGCCGCCATAGGTCAGCGTCACCAGGGAGCCGCCATCGGGCATGAGCGCCGCGGCGCGGCGGGTGATCTCGGTGAAGGAGAAGCACGAGATCACCATGGTGCGGACAAAGTTCTCGCGCGTGGTGTCGGCGTAGAGGCCCTTCAGCTCGTTCTTGTCGGAAAAGGCGATGGCATGCACGAGGAAGTCGATGCGGCCCCAGGCCTTTTGAAGTTCGGCGAAGACGCCGTCGACGGTTGCGATGTCCTCGACATCGCAGGGCAGCAGAAGCTTCGATCCGAGCGAATCGGCCAGCGGCTTGACGCGCTTGCCGAAGGCCTCGCCCTGGTAGGTGAAGGCCAGTTCGGCGCCATGCGCATGGAGCTGCCGGGCGATGCCCCAGGCAATCGAGTGGTCGTTCGCGACGCCC
>JAPLOT010000412.1 GCA_026400595.1 Alphaproteobacteria bacterium
GAGGGCTTTCGTCCAGAGAATGAACTGTGGTTCCTAGTCGGCTTCGCGCAGCACGACCTTTGCGATGCCAGCTGCGATATTCACTCCCGTCTGGGTCTGCACCGAATAGGGCTGCAACACGATGGTTCGCTCGAGTCCGCCATTCAGGGAATTGGCACCGAACCCAGCGCCCAGAGAGGCATTTGCACTGAGGCCGACGTAAGTGCCGGCGAGCGCTCCCTTGGGCACGCCATTCTGCAGCGAGAAGACCAGCCAGGTGAGCTCGCCGCCGGTCGTCTCGCCCAGTTCCAGCCCGAACTCCTGGATGGACCCGGAATAAGCATCCACGGGACCGCCGTTGTCTGGCGTGAAGGTGCAGCCCAGCTCCTGCTTCTGGGTGATGATCAGGCCAACACCTGCCGAGATGTCGCAAGTCAGGACGCCGAAGCGAATGGCATCTGCAGCGCTTGCAGGGAGCGGCGCCGCCACGGTTGCCGCGAGGAGTGCGGCGGCCATTGTCTTTCTCGTGATCATCATGTGGTGTCCTTTCTTGACTGCTGAGATTGAGGTGTTGGGTATTCCAGCCAGCCGGTCACTCGACGGCAATCTTGTTCGTCGTCTTCGGCTTGTGCACGACATATTTTTCGCGGCTGTTGTAGTCGATCGGGACTGCGCCACGCTTCTTCAGAGCGATGCGCCTGAGGTAATTGTCCATCTTGTGATCTTGAAGATCCGCATATCCCTCCGTGCGCCAGAACTCGTCCAGAGAGAGGCGATTGGCATCGTGGCTGGGAAGGTAGACGTAGCGCGGTCCTTCCAAAAGGATGATCTCGGGACCGACATGTTCATAGGGTCCGTAAACCTTGTCCAGCTTGGTGGACGGCGGCACCATCGGGATGATGTCATTCTCGTCAACGACCCGCGTCAGCGGCAGGTAGCCGAGTTTGCTGACACCCACGGCAGTGGTGAAACGCGGTTGCCCGAAGGTCACGATACGAAGGACTTTGTGGCCATCCTCGATGGCGTAGATACCCAGCAGTGCCGCGACGGCGCCGCCGAGTGAATGGCCCGTGATGTAGGTCGTATAGCCCGGCTTCAGGTAAGGCTGCAGGTCAGCATAAATCGCCCGTGCCGCGGCATCGAAGCCGGCATGTACCGGGATTGCTGCGCGCCCATCTTCGCGAACCTTGGCGGCCACATCCTCTTTCAGGTTGCGATGGTTGGCTGTGCCACGCACGACGATGAACTGGGTCTTCGTCTTGTCATCGCGCTCAATGAAGTAGCGCACTTCGGTGTTCTGGGGTGTGGCAACCCGCACCGTGTTCGGATAGGCAGCACGGATGGCCTGCTCCGTCCCATAGGCCGCCTTTGATCGGAGGGCGTAGGTTTCGAGACTTGCGAAATCGACCTGTTCCTCATTCACCTGCGCGCCGAGGGTGTTCAGCTCCTGCTTCGAAATGCTCGCGCAGCCGGACAAGGCCACCAGGCAGGCCAGCGCTACCACGACCTTGGATCTGGCCCGTCCTGAAGGTGAAAACACAAGAGATCCGCGCGTCATTGCAGTCAGTTCGGAACCTTCCATCAAAGCCTCAATCAGGCCTGAGGTCTATATCAGCGCGCATCCATTGTGAAGAGATTGACCCATCCGTTCTGCAGCAGCTTGTCGCGCGAGGCGGGGTCGAGGGCGATGTTCTCGCTGGCACCCTGCGGCAGTTCGAGCACGGCCTCGCTGGCGCCGCCTTCGTTGTCGGCCGCAACGTCGGTCAGATAGAACTTGACCGTCCTGGGCAGAGTGTTGGTGACGTTCACGCTGAAGGTGGTGGCGATCTCCCCGGTGTCGCCGCCGCGCTTGAACACCGGCATGGCCAGCAGGCTGGACTGCGCCTGCTGCAGCTGTGCGGCATTGAGGAAGATGCCGACCGAGAGAAGATGATTGTGCTTGCCGTGCGGGTAGACGGCAAAGCGGGCCAGATCGGGGCCAAGCACCTCGGTGACGACCGTCTGCGGGTTCGACGACCCGGCGGTGCGCACCAGGCTGGTGGTCAGCTGGAACTGGCCTTCCGCGCCGTCGCCGGCCGCACTGCAGGAGACGGCCTGGATCGGCACGTCGGCGCTGCCCAGCTGGCTGATGGCCATGGCGCCCTCGTCGCGGCACCAGGTCTTCGACGCGAAGCTGGCATTGATGGTGGCGGCGACCGGTGTGGGCGTTCCGTTCTGCGCCGCGTTCAGGATCTCGGCGGTTCCGAGCGGTGCGGTGGCGTCGATCCTGCAGCCGGCCAGGACGAGGCCTGCGGCGATGATGGCCGATCCGGCAAGCAGCTTGTGAAGGTTCATGGCGGTTTGGTTCCCGGGAAGTTGTCGGTGATGGGCACCGGCTGCTGTCAACCGGTGCCCGTTCTGCAATCTGCTCAGTAGCAGGGCGGATAGGGATAGTAGCCGCATGGCGGGGGATAATAGGGCGCTGCGGCTGCGGCGCCCACGGCAGCGCCGACCGCTGCGGCGCCGGCCACCGCAGCCGGACGAACGCCGTACCAGGCGCCATGATAGACCGGCGGATGATAGTAGCCATGGAACCCGCCCATGGCCACGCCGCCGCCCATCGGGCCACGCGCAGCGAACCAGTCGATGAACAGCGCGGCCGGACCGCTGGCTCCCTCGAGGCTTCCTTCCAGCACCTTCACGTCGAAGGTCAGGCTGCCGCCATCGAGCTTCGGCTTGGTGAGCACCACCACCGCATCGGCGACCTCATCGCCGGCACCGCCCAGGACCGAGACCGTCGCATTCGGGGGATCGATGGCAAAGCTGTCCTTGCCCTCGTCCCACTGCTCGATGAACTGCGCGGTGGTCTGATGTCCGGCAGCGCGCACCGGCCGGTCGGCAAAGACGATCGTGTTGTTGGCAATGCCGGTGAG
>JAPLOT010000527.1 GCA_026400595.1 Alphaproteobacteria bacterium
CTTCATCGGCAACGCGCTGGTCGATCTCTTCCTGCAGTCGCGCAACTGGCCCTTCGGGGCTGCCGTCTCCGTGGCGCTCGTCGCCATCATGTTCGTCACCATCTATTTCTACATGCGCTTCGTGCTGTCGAAGTCCGACACACGCCGCGCGGCACTGGTATGAGGTGACGTGATGCTCCGCGCCTATGCCATCTGCGTCTACATTTTCCTCTACCTGCCGATCACGATGATCGTCTTCTTCTCCTTCAATGCCGGCAAGTACGCCATGGCCTGGGAGGGCTTCTCGGTCTTCTGGTATGGCAAGGCTTTCTCCAACCCGCTCATCATGGGTGCGCTGCGCACCTCCGTCATCATCGCGCTGTCAACGGCCATCCTCTCGGCGATCATCGGCACGCTCACGGCACTGGGCCTCGAACGTCTCAAGGGCTGGTTGCGCATCACATTCGATGCACTGATCTATATTGCCATCATGGTGCCGGGCATCGTCATCGGCATCTCGACGCTGATCGCCTTCGTCTCCGTCTTTGATCTCGTCAATCCTTCGCTCGCAGGCCTCGGTATCAAGCTGCAGATGGGCACCTGGGCGGTCATCGCAGCGCATGTGCTGTTCAACATCGCTGTGGTGGCGCTGCTGGTGCGTGCCCGCCTGCAGGGCATGGACCGCAGCCTCGTCGACGCCTCGGAAGATCTGTACGCCACGCCGCTCGGCACCTTCCGCCAGGTGGTGCTGCCGCTGCTGGCGCCCTCCATCCTCGCAGGCTTCCTGCTTGCCTTCACCTTCTCCTTCGAGGACTTCATCATCGCTTATTTCGTGGCGGGGCCGGACGTGACGCTGCCCATCTATGTGTTCTCCTCGATCCGCCGTGGCGTGACGCCGGAGATCAATGCGGTAGGAACGGTGGTGCTGCTCACATCCTTCGCGCTGCTGATCCTCGCGCAAGCAATTCTGCAAGGGGGCGGCAGATCGAAATCGGCCTGATTCAACCACGGTTGCGCAAGAACAGGAACATCCACACCATGGCCGACGAAAGCAGGCAGATTCCAAGAACGATCCAGAAACCCAGATTGGAGTCGCCCCATGGCAGCCAGGGGAAGTTCATGCCGAAGAGGCCTGCCACCAGCGTTGGCGGCAGGAAGAGGGCGGTCAGCGCCGACAGCGTGTAAAGCTGACGATTGGTCTCTGCCGCCAGCTTGGCGTCGATCTCGTCATGGAAGAATCGCGCGCGCAGCTCCAGGCTCTCGAAATCCTGGTCGAGGTGGGACAGGCGTTCGGCTACAGTATCGAAACCCTCCGGCATCTCCGGCACGGTGCGCAGGGCTTGAAGCAGCGCCCGCCGCAGGGCTCTCACATGTCGGTGCAGTTGTGCCGTCTCGCGGCGGACCAGCATCAGTCGCCGGCGTTCGCCGCGATGACGGTCGTCAAGAATATGATCTTCGATGACTTCCAGCTCATCGATGAGCCGGTGCAGAACGGCATCCAGCGTGTCGGGATAATTCCCGACGAGATGCACAAGAAGGTTGGCGGGGGCAGCAAAGCGCCGGCCGCGCGACAGATCCTTGCGCAGGTGTTCGGCCGATTGGACTGCCTTGGTGCGGCCTGTCACGAGAAAGTCCGGGCCGAGAAGGAAGTGCGTCCAGGCATGTTCCGTGGAATCTGCGTCGAACTCGCGGCGGAAGTCGCTGACATGGCCGATGAGGAATTGGCCGAGCCGCGCGACCTCCTGACGCGCGGCTGGTTCCACCAGGCGTTTGGCGGCACCGGAAGGAACGCCCATACGGTCGGTCAGCCAGAGTCCGCAGCGGCTGTCGGTGAAGTTGAGATGCAGCCAGACCCATCCGGTTTCCTGCATTTTTCCCGCGCTCGCCTCGGCTGCGGTGAGCACGGTCGCGCGTCCATCGCCGTCGAAGCGATACGCGCAGATGAAGCCCGGAACCGTATTCTGCAACTTGCCCTACAGCCTCGAATGATGCCGGAGCCAAGCCGGCCTTGTTTCAGTTCCGCGACAGGCCTCAGTCCAGATAGCGCTGCCTGAGATGGTCTTCGAAATACTTGGCCGACAGTCGCTCGCCGGTGGCTTGCAACATGATTTCGGGCGTCGACAGCGTCGAGGCCTTCTGCCAGATCTTGCTGCGGCGCCAGTCGTTGATGGCCGCGAAGTCGCCGCGGGCGATCTGCGCGCCGAGGTCGGGCATGCCGCGCTCCATGGCGGCGCGCAGCTGCGCCGCGATCAGGGCCCCCAGCGTATAGCTCGGGAAATAGCCGAAGGCGCCCGACGGCCAATGCACGTCCTGCATGGGTCCGTCCTTCGGATTGTCGATGGTCGAGAGCCCCAGGTAGTCGCGCATCTTGGCATCCCAGGCCTCGGGCACGTCCTTCGCCGCGAGACGGCCCTCGATCAGGTCCTTCTCGATCTCGAAGCGCAGGATCACGTGCAGCGGATAGGTCACCTCGTCGGCATCGACGCGGATGTATCCTTTCTCGATCTTCTGCACATGCGCGATGAGGTCGTCGACCTCGAAGCCGGCCAGCTGCGCCAGTCCCAGATGATCGCGCGCCAGCGGCAGGGCGAAGCTCCAGAATTCGCGCGTGCGCGAGATCTGCATTTCCTGGAACAGGCTCTGGCTTTCATGCATGGCCATGCCGCGGGCCTTGCCGCTGGGCCAGTGCTGCCGCTCCGCCGGCAGTCCCTGTTCATAGAGCCCGTGGCCGGTCTCGTGCAGGATGCCCATGAGCGAAGACAGGAACTCATGCGTCGTGTAGCGCGTGGTCATGCGGACGTCGCTCGGCACGCCGCTGCAGAAGGGATGATGCGAGATGTCCAGCCGTCCATGGTCGAAGTCGAAGCCCACGGCCGTCATCAGTGTCACGCCCAGCATCTTCTGGCGTTCGGGCGGGAACTCGCCGTGGAAAGGCTTCGCCGGGCGGGCGGCGCGGCGTCGGGCCTGGGCCTCCAGCGCTTCGGGAATGAAGCCCGTCAGGAAGCGCTTGAGGTCGGCGAAGACGGCCGCGATCTCGGCCGAGCGGCTGCCCGGATCGAACTGTTCGACGAGTGCATCATAGGGCGAGAGCTGCAGCGCTTCGGCGCGGAGCTGCGCCTCCTCGCGGGCAAGGGCGACGATCGACTCGAAGGCTGGGAGGAAGCCGTTCCAGTCGGCTTTGGGCCGCAGGTTCCGCCATAGCTGTTCGCTCCGGATCTGGGCATTGACCTTCCGGTTGACGAACTCCGCCGAGAGGCAGGTGCGATTGCGATGCGTCCGTTCGAATTCGCGGAGCGCGGCCTGCTGTGAGGGGTCAAGGTCCTCGGACCTCGCCGCCGCGATCCAGTCGTCGACCGCGGGTGCGGTGGCAAGGTCGTGGGCGAGGGCCGCCAGCACACCCATGGCCTCGGCGCGCTTCTCGCCGCCGCCGGCCGGCATGTTGACGGCCTCGTCGACCTGCAGCATGGCCTCGGCATGGCCGAGCGCGTCGAGCTTGCGGCAGAGTTCATCCAGCCTTGCAAAGGACATCAGCCCCGCGCCCTGGCCATCAGGTCGACGAAGCGGCGGAACAGATAGTGGCTGTCCTGCGGGCCGGGCGAGGCTTCCGGATGGTGCTGCACCGAGAAGACCGGTCTTCCTTCCAGGGCAATGCCGGCGTTCGACCCGTCGAAGAGCGAGACATGGGTTTCGACCACGCCGGCAGGAAGCGAAGAGCGGTCCACGGCGAAGCCATGGTTCATCGACACGATCTCCACCTTGTTGGTGGTGAAGTCCTTTACCGGGTGATTGGCGCCGTGATGGCCCTGGTGCATCTTGACGGTCTTCGCGCCCAGCGCGATGCCGAGCATCTGGTGGCCGAGGCAGATGCCGAAGAGCGGCTTGCCGGACTCCACTAGCTTGCGGATTTCCGGGACGGCATATTCGCCGGTGGCCGCCGGATCGCCGGGACCGTTGGAGAGGAACACGCCATCGGGGTTCATCGCGAGGATGTCTTCGGCACTCGTCGTGGCGGGAACCACGGTGACGTCGCAGCCCGCGCTCGTCAGGCAGCGGAGGATGTTCCGCTTGAGGCCATAGTCCACCGCAACAACCCTGTATTCGCCGCCCTCGGCGCGGGTATAGCCGGTCTTCCAGTCCCACAGCTTCTCGTCCCACGCCATGCGCTGGGTGAGGGAGACGTCCTTGGCGAGGTCCATGCCCAGCAGTCCCGGCCAGGCAGCCGCCATCTTCTTCAGCTTCGCGACGTCGAACTTGCCCTTCGGGTGATGCGCGATCACGCCGTTTGGCATGCCCTGCTCGCGGATACGCGCGGTGAGCGCGCGGGTGTCGATGCCCGAGAGCCCGATGATGCCGCGCGCCTTCAGCCACTTGTCGAAATGCCGGGCCGAGCGATAGTTGGCGGGCTCGGTGACCGGCTCCTTGACGATGGCGCCCACCACCGCCGCCGAGGCGGCGAGATTGGTGGTCTCGATATCCTCGTCATTGGTGCCGACATTGCCGACATGCGGGAAGGTGAAGGTGACGATCTGTCCGGCATAGGACGGATCCGTCAGCACCTCCTGGTAGCCGGTCATGGCGGTGTTGAAGCAGACTTCGCCCACCGCCTCGCCTTCGGCGCCGATCCCCTGGCCCTCGATCACCGTGCCATCGGCGAGCACCAGCAGGCCCGTGACGCGCGGCTGATCCCAGTCGCCGAACTGCGGGCGCGCGGGGGTCTTGGCCTTGGCAGGCTTCTTGGCAGTGGGCATGGCGGGCTCCAGGGAATTTGTGGCTGGTTAGGGGAGCGGGGCCCGCCCGTCAAGCTTGCGTCATGCGCGCCAACAGGAATTGGCGCACCGCCGGATCGAGGGCAAGTGCCGCGGCCTTCTCGTAGGCGTGCGTCGCCTCCGCGCCGCGCCCCAGCCGCGCCAGAAGATCGGCCCGGACCGCGTGGTAAGGCTGGTATGCGGAGATGGCCTCACTGGCCACGCCGTCGAGCATCGCCAGCCCGCGGGCCGCATCCCGACAGGCCGCGGCCGCGGCAACCTGCGCGCCGATGGTCGGCGCCAGCCGCACCAGGGCGGCATAGAGCGTCTCGAGGGCGGCCGCGTCGACTCGCCCGGTGGCCTTGCGCGCCGCATGAACCGACTGGATCGCCGCCTCGCACTGGAACCGGCCGAAGCCTTCGCCCCGGCTGGCCATGACCAGCAGCCCGTCGGCCTCGGCGATGAGGCCATCGTCCCACAGCGCCGTGTCCTGCGCGGCCAGCGGCACGAAGGCGTCGCCGCGCCGGCGTGCCGCGCGCCGCGCATGGCAGTGGAGCATCAGGGCGAGAAGCGACAGGGCCTCCGTCTGCTGCGGCATGAGCTGGACCAGGGTGCGCCCGAGCCAGATCGCGTCGTCCGACAGCTCGCCGCCCGCAACGCCGTCCATGGCGTCCCAGCCCGCCGAGAAGGCGGCGTAGATCGCCTGCAGCACGGCGTCGAGCCGCGCCGGCAGTTCCGGCGTGTCCGGAATCGCGAAGCGGATCCCCGTGTCGCGGATGCGCGCCTTGGCGCGCACCAGGCGCTGGCTCATGGTGGCCGGAGGCACCACGAAGGCCCTGGCAATGCGGGCGGCATCCAGCCCGATCACCGTCTGCAGCATGAGCGGCGTCTGCGCCTCGGCGGCAATGGCCGGATGGGCGCAGACGAAGAGAAGCTTGAGGCGTTCGTCAGCCATGCCGTCCTCGCCGTGGGTCATGGCCTCGAGCGCCTCTTCGATGTGCCGGGTCAGTTCCGCCTCGTTGCTGCGGATCACCCGGGCGTGCCTTTCCGCCTTTCCCAGCTGGCGCCTGGCCGCCGTCAGCAGCCAGGCTTCCGGCGTACGCGGCAGGCCCTCCTTCGGCCAGTGCCGGAGCGCCAGGCCGAAGGCGTCGGCCAGCGCGTCCTCGGCCGCCGCGATGTCGCGCGAACGCGACGCGAGATAGGCGACCAGGCGGCCGTAGCTTTCCCGCGCCACCCGGTCGACGGCGGCCTGCGCCTGATGGTCGGTCATCAGTCTCCCATCTGCAGCACCGGCCGCACTTCGACGCGGGCATAGGCAGCACCCGGGCACCGGGCAGCCCAGGACAATGCCGTGTCGAGATCGGGAACATCGATCACGAAGAACCCGCCCAACTGCTCCTTGGCATCGGAATAGGGACCGTCCTGAACCAGGCGCTTTCCGTCGCGCAACCGCACCGTGGTTCCCATCTCGGGCGGCGCGAGGCCTGCACCGCTGACGAAGATGCCGGCCTTGGCCACCGCCTCGCGATAGGCGCTCCAGCTGTTCCAGTAGGGCCCGGCCTGGACCGGGTCGTTGCGCTTGGCGAAATCCTCCGCCGTCTCGACGCAGATGATCATGTACTTCATGTCGTGATGCCTTTCGCTTCTGGGATGATTGTTACTGCAGATTTCGGTTTTGCCTACATGGCGGGCGCCGCATAGCCCTGGCGGATCTCGACGGCGCCGCTGGTGGCCGCGGTGAGCCGGGAGGCCCAGTCCAGCGCTGCCTGACAGCGGTTGCCGCCATGCCAGGTAATCCGGCGGCAATGATTGCGAGGATCTGTTTCACGCTTGAACTCCTTGTGCGCGAGAGCGGTTCATTCCGTCTCCCTGCAATGAGCCGCAGGGCGCTGCCATTTCGACAGGCCCGGGAAAAAATCTTTGGCGATGCTGTCCGGATCCCCAAAGCCCGGCCTGATGACCTACAGAACGCTGACAGTCCTCGTCCGGCTGCTATCAGCCGCCTTGTGGTCAAAAGCTCCCATTGGAACCCAAACACGAGGAGATGGACCATGAAGAAACTGATTCTGGCTTCGGCCGCTGCCATTCTGTTGAGCGCAGGAGCGTCGTTCGCGGCCTTGCCGCTCACCGGC
>JAPLOT010000201.1 GCA_026400595.1 Alphaproteobacteria bacterium
TTGCTGCCATCTACCAGGGTGGCGAGGAGATCATTACGCGTGACTTCATGACCTACATGATGTCGTCGCGCGTTCTCATCGGCGCTGAGGTTGACCGCATCATTGCTATACTGCTGTTTACAGCAGTCTTGTGTGTCGGCCACGTCTCTGCGCGCACCCAGATGCTGACGGCGGCCCTCGGCGTCTCGGCCACAAGCGAACTGGCACGCTTCTTTGCTGCGGGACTGGCAGATCGGATTGCTGTAGCTGACGAACGCGCCGAGGCCGGAGAGGCCGTGAGAACACAGGCGACCGTGATGATGGTGGATATCCGTGACTTCACGAATCTTGCCAGTCACAATACCCCGGAAGAGACGCTGTCAATTTTGACAGGCATCCAGTCGCGAGCAGTCGCCGCCATATCGCGCCATGGGGGGCCATCGACAAGTTCCTCGGAGATGGAATCCTGGCTACGTTTGGCTGTGTAAGCCCCCTGCTCAAGCCAGCCTCGAGCGCCATACGCGCCGCTCGTGACTTGATGGAAGAGATCGCCAGGTGGGACATTGAACGGCTTGCAGCAGGTCACTCGCCTGTCCGCATTGGCGTTGCAATATCAAGCGGCGAAGTTCTCTTCGGAACCGTTGGCTTCGGCGATCGGCTGGAATTCACAGTGATCGGAGACACCGTCAATCGCGCAGCAAAGCTCGAGAAGTACAACAAGTTCATTGGGTCGAGCGTGTTTATTGACGGCGCGACTGATGCCCTCGCCAGACGAGAAGGACTTCGATCAGGCCCCGTCCGCCGGATCGAGGATTGTCAAGTGCCAGGCGTCGCCCATCCACTCAGTATCGTCGTCGTCGCCTAGACGGCGCTCCGGCGCTAGCCTATCCGCCATGAGCGGCATGTCCTCTGCCGAGCTAGTATGGATGGGGCAATTGCAAAGCGCGCCACTGAAGCGTCGACGTTTCATCGTTTCCAGCCACATGTCCGGACTCCTGTTTCATTGTGAGCTGTGATCTGCTCTTTCGTCTGCCGTGTCAGCATATCCTGCCGTGACGGCCTGATGGGCTGCGCCCAGTCGCAGTCGTTTCGGGCCAGTTGCTCAGTCGCGCATCCAGCGGTCGAGCCGGCGATCAAGAGCAGCGTCGCTATCGGTTTGAACATCATGTCGGATCTCCGAGGATGTAGTGATGGCTTTGGCTTTCGCAGCTTGACGCTTGGCCTGCCAGGCGGCCTTGCCGGCAGCCCGGCCCTTGAGCCAGGCGACGCTCAGCGCTGCAAACACGGCGCCGACGAGAGACAGCCAGCGGCCAATCGGTGAGAGGATCCAGGCCAGCATCATGCCCCCTGCTCCATGAGCCGCTGGCGGCGCCAGACCCAGATTGTAAACTCGCCTGCAATAGTGACCCCCTGAGGGGTGGTTTTCGCTTCCAATTCCGACCCCCTCAATAGTGGTGTGGCAGTGTCCCTTTCCTTTGGCCGGTTGTGGCCTGGGAGGGGATCAGGGGATGATTGGCGTGGATTTGATCGGCCAGATACGACGCGCCTATTTCGAGCAACGGCGACCGATCAAGGAGATTGTGCGGCTGCTTTCGGTGTCGCGGGCGACAGTGCGCAAAGTTGTCCGTGGTCAGGAGACGGAGTTCAAGTATGAGCGTTCGGTGCAACCTGCGCCGAAGTTGGGTGAGTGGATCGATGTCCTGACCGGGATATTGGATGCGGAAGCCAAGCTGCCCCGGCGAGATCGGCGCTCCACCCAGCGGCTGTTCGAGGAACTACGCGGGCGAGGTTACGATGGCGCCCACGACAGCGTGCATCGCTTCGTGAAGGCGTGGCGCAATGAACGGGCCCGGGTGCCTGCCCAGGCCTTCGTGCCGATGAGCTTTGCCCCTGGGGAGGCTTACCAGTTTGACTGGAGCCACGAGACGATCACGCTGCAGGGCTTGCCAGTAACGATCAAGGCGGCCCACATGAAGCTGTCGCACAGCCGCATGCCGTTTGTGCGGGCCTACTTCCGGGAGACCCAGGAACTGGTCTTTGACGCCCATGACAAGGCGTTCGCGTTCTACGGTGGGGTTTGCCGGCGTGGCATCTACGACAACATGAAGACGGCGGTGGAAGCGATCTTTGTCGGCAAGGCCCGTCAGTATAACCGCCGCTTCCTGCAGATGTGCTCGCACCACCTGATCGAGCCGGTGGCCTGCACGCCTGCATCGGGTTGGGAGAAAGGGCAGGTCGAGAACCAGGTCGGCAATCTTCGCGATCAGCTGTTCCGGCCCAAGCCGCGGGTCAAGAGCCTGACCGAGCTGAATGCCTGGCTGGAAGACCAATGCGTTGCCTACGCCAAGCGGACCAGGCATCCCGAGTTCAAGGATCAGTCGATCTGGGAGGTGTTCGAGGCCGAAAGGGTCAGCCTTATGGACCTGCGTGGTCCCTTTGATGGCTTCGTCGAGAAGGCGGTGAGGGCCAGCACCACCTGCTTGATCATGGCAGATCACAATCGCTACAGCATCGACGCCCGTGCGGCAGGCCGAATGGTTCTGGTGCGCTCGCATGCCGAACGTATCGTCGTGCTCTTCAATGACGAGATTGTCGCCAATCATCCGCGCCACTTCCGGCGTGACCAGACCATCTACGACCCGTGGCACTATCTGCCGGTTCTGCTGAAGAAGCCCGGTGCATTGCGCAATGGCGCACCGTTCAAGAACTGGGACCTGCCGCCGGGCCTGGGCCAGGTCCGGGCCAAGCTCGCTCACCATGCCGATGGCGACCGGCAGTTCGTCAAGGTCCTGGGGGCCGTGCCCGAGCATGGGCTGGCCGCTGTCGAAGCGGCCTGTGCCGAGGCGCTGCAGGCAGGGCTTGCCGCCGGTGACGTCATCCTGGCCATCCTGGCCCGGCAACGCCAACCCATTCCACCACCCAGCATCTCCACGCCCGACGCACTGCGTCTGAAGATCGAGCCGGTGGCTGATTGTAGCCGTTACGACAGCATAAGGAGGGTTGCCTGATGGAACGCCATGAGATTCTCGACGCCATGAGTGAACTCAAGCTCCACGGCATGCGTGCCAGCTTCGACGAGATCGCCGGCAAGGGCCTGTCGCGCCGCGATGAGTTCTATCCCCTTGTTGCAAGCCTGATCCGAGCCGAACGCACCCACCGGCAGGCCCGGTCCATCAGTTATCGTATCGGTGGTGCCAAGTTCCCGGTCCTGAAGGATCTCGACAGCTTCATCTTTGCCGACACACCGGTCGATGAGGGCGAAGTGCGCGAACTTGCCACTGGTGCATTCCTCGACAGCAGGCGCAATGCTATCTTCATCGGTGGAACTGGCACCGGCAAGACCCACCTCTGCATCGGCGTGGCTGCAGCCGTCATCCGGTCACGTGCCCGAGGCCGCTTCTTCAACCTCGTCGATCTGGTCAATCAACTCGAGCAGGAGAAGACCGCGGGACGCAGCGGACGTCTCGCCGAGAAGCTTCTGCGCTACGACCTCATCGTCATCGATGAACTGGGATACCTGCCGTTCAGCCAGGCCGGCGGACAGCTGCTGTTCCATCTGATCAGCAAGCTCTACGAGAATACATCGCTGCTGATCACCACAAACCTGGCATTCGCCGACTGGCCCCAGGTCTTCGGTGACGCCAAAATGACCACTGCCATGCTCGACCGGCTTACCCACCACTGCGACATCATCGAGACCGGCAATACCAGCTGGCGCTTCAAGAACCGCAGCTGACCAATCTTCCCAAGGCGCCCTCCGTCGATGCGCTGCGCTACGCCAATGGCTCCGCGCATCGCCTCCGGGCGCGTCGTCACACCCTAACGACGGGGTCGTCATTGGCCGCGAAACTGGGGTCGCGGTTCAAAGCGAATTGACACCGATGAAGTTGTTTCCGGCCTCCGTGGCGCCCGTCTGGGCGGCCTTCATGAAGACCACCCGCTCGACCGGGCTCGACGGCGAGAGATTCTCCATGATCTCGCGCATATAGGGTGTCCGTGACGTCCGGTACCTGCCGGCTTCTGCCGCGGCCCGTCCGGAGAGGATTCGGTAGGTATCTGCCCATTCCGCCACTGTCATCGGCGGATCCGGCGTCAGGCCGTCAGCCAGGCTTCGGACAAACTGGCGATTGCCCTCATAATCAGGGGCCCCGGAGATTGAGTTCCTCGTGAGCTGAGGCCTGGAGCTGTTCCCGGACATGATCGGTGAGGAGTCCTTCGAGCTTGTGGACATCCACCCCGAGATCTGCCGCCATCAGGGCTGCAACACGCGCCGGCCAGTTGCCCCAGGCATCCCGAAGCCGCCTTGCGAAGGCAAAACCCTGTTCAATGGC
>JAPLOT010000501.1 GCA_026400595.1 Alphaproteobacteria bacterium
GAGAGTGAGATGAAATTCGGAGAACTGCCGGTTGCGGAGGCCGAAGGCGCCATTCTCGCCCATTCGGTGAGGCATGGCAGCGGTATCTTCAAGAAGGGGCGGGTGCTGTCGCTGGCTGATGTCTCTGCCCTTCGATCCGCCGGCGTCGACAGTGTCTTTGCCGCGCGGCTTGCAGCGGATGATGTGCCGGAGGACAAGGCTGCCGCGGCCGTGGCCGAAGTCATTGCCGGCGCGGCGACCCGGGCCCAGGCGCCCTTTACCGGACGCGCCAATCTTCATGCCACCGAAAGGGGCGTCGCCATCATCGATACGGTCCGAGTCTCGGCGCTCAACCGTCTGCATGAAAGCCTGACCCTTGCAACCGTTGCACCCTTTGCCGTCGTCGACCGGCGCGAGATGGTGGCAACCGTCAAGGTCATTCCCTTCGCCGTTCCGGCAGCGGTATTGCAGGAGGCCCTCCGGATTGTGGGATCCGAGCCCATCGTTCGTGTCGAAGCCTTCAGCGGCAAGCGGGCCGGACTTGTCATCACGCGCTTGCCGCAGACCAAGCCGTCGCTGATCGCAAAGTCGCAGGATGCTATGCGCGAGCGCGTCGCGGCGCTCGACGGCTCGATCGCGCAGGTTCTCGTGGTGGACCACGCCATCGGCAAGGTAAGCGCAGCGATCCGCGAACTCATGGGCACCGGTGCCGATCCGGTCCTGGTCTTCGGTGCGTCTGCAATCGTCGATCGCGGCGATGTCGTACCGGCTGCACTGGTTACTGCCGGCGGCGAAGTTCTCCACCTGGGCATGCCGGTGGATCCGGGCAACCTCATGATGCTGGGGCGGCTGGGTGAAGTGCCGGTCATTGGCGTGCCCTCCTGCGCGCGCTCGCCCAAGCTCAATGGCTTCGACTGGGTCCTTGCCCGCGTGATGGCCGATGTCCCGGTGACCGCGGAAGACGTCATGGAGATGGGGGCAGGTGGCCTGCTGGCCGAAATCCCGTCGCGTCCATCGCCGCGCGAGGGCCGGCCCAAGGTGCAGCGTGCCCCGCGGGTGACCGCCATCGTGCTCGCGGCGGGCACCTCCTCGCGCATGGGCAGCAACAAGCTGCTCGCTGACATCGGCGGCAAGCCGATGGTCAGGCATACGGTCGCGGCATTGCAACAGGCCTCCATCGATCAGATCGTGGTGGTGACCGGGCGCGATTCCGATCATGTGATCGCGGCCCTGCAGGGCCTTCCGGTGATCTGCGTTCACAATCCGGAGTTCGCGCATGGCCTGTCGACGTCGCTCCGCAGGGGCCTTGAGGTGGTGCCGGAAGACAGTGATGCCGTTCTGGTCTGCCTCGGGGATATGCCTCTTGTCGATGAGGCGGTGGCAAACCGGCTGATCGCGGCCTTCAGTCCCGCCGAACACCGTTCCATTTGCGTGCCCGTGCATCGGGGCACGCGCGGCAATCCGGTCCTGTGGGGCAAGGCACACCTGCCGGCACTCATGGGCGTGACGGGCGACCGCGGTGGAAAGGCCCTGCTCGAGTTGCGCGCCGACGAGGTTGTGGAGGTCGAGATGCCCGACCTCGCCGTGCTCACGGACATCGACACGCCGCAGGCGCTTGATGACGTCAGATCAGGCCGAGGGCCCTGAAACTCGCATGGCCCTTGCGGCCGACGATGACATGGTCGTGAACCGCGATCTGCAGCTTCTGGCCTGCTTCGACGATTCTGCGTGTCATGTCGACATCGGCAGATGACGGCGTGGGGTCGCCCGAAGGATGATTGTGAACCAGGACGATGGCCGAGGCGCCGAGGTCCAGCGCGCGCTTCATCACCTCGCGCACATAGACAGGCGTATGATCGACCGTGCCCTGCTGCTGCACTTCGTCCGCGATCAGCTGGTTCTTCTTGTCGAGGAAGAGAATGCGGAACTGCTCGATGCGGGAGAAGGCCATGGCGGCCCGGATGTAGTCGATCACCGCGCTCCAGCTGGCGAGAGCAGGCCGGTCGATGACCTGCCCGCGCAGCAGGCGCAGCGCGGCGGCGTGCACGATCTTCAATTCCACGGCAATGGCTTCGCCCACGCCCCGCACCTCCATCAGGCGCTCTGGACTTGCGCTCAGGACTTCGGCAAAGCTGCCGAAATGCGCGAGAAGGGCTTTCGCGAGCGGCTTCGTATCGCCACGCCGGATGACGCGGAACAGAACCATTTCGAGCAGTTCATAGTCCGCAATGGCGTCAGGTCCGCCAGTGGTGAAGCGTGTGCGCAATCGTTCACGATGACCTTCGGCGTGGTGCGGGGTAGCGGAGCCTCTGGGGTGCCGGAGCGCTCCTGCCATGGCCTCAGAGGCGATAGGGCGGGCAGTGCAGCCCCTTGGGCGAGAGCGTGAAAATCTCGACGCCCGTCTCGGTGACTCCCACCGTGTGTTCGAACTGGGCCGAGAGAGACCGGTCGCGCGTCACGGCGGTCCAGCCATCGGTCAGGATCTTCACGTGCGGTCGCCCGAGATTGATCATGGGTTCGATGGTGAAGAACATGCCGGGCTTGAGTTCGACGCCTTCGCCCATGCGGCCGTAGTGCAGGACATTGGGGTGGTCGTGAAAGACGCGGCCCAGGCCGTGCCCGCAGAAGTCGCGAACCACCGAGCAGCGCTCGGCCTCGGCAAAGGACTGGATGGCATGCCCGATGTCGCCCAGATGGGCGCCGGGCCTGACCACGGCGATGCCCCGCATGAGGCACTCGTAGGTAACCTCGACCAGGCGTTCGGCCTTCCGGTTCACCTCGCCCACATTGTACATTCGACTCGAATCGCCATGCCAGCCGTCGACGATGAGGGTCACGTCGATGTTGACGATGTCGCCCTCCCGCAGTGGCTTGTCATTGGGGATGCCATGGCAGACGACGTGGTTGATCGAGGTGCAGATCGATTTCGGATAGCCGCGGTAATTGTAGGGCGCGGGAACGGCCTTGTGATCGCGTGCGAACTCCACGATGACGCGGTCGAGTTCGTCCGTCGTGACCCCCGGCTTGACAAGGGGAACGAGAAGGTCGAGGGCCTCTGCCGTGAGCCGCCCGGCCTTGCGCATGACCTCAAAGTCCGCAGGCCCGTGGAGCTTGACCCGGGTGGATCGCGGTGAAACGTCTTCGGCGGCAGCATAGGTCATTCGGAGTTCCAGAACCGGGATCGCCCGGACGGTAGATTTCGATGGGTCGGGAGTTTACAGCATGGAACGAAAGCCTCAACTCCCGCTTAACATACCGTTCAGCCCTCCCAGATAGATGCCGCGACGGCCTCCCGCAAGGCCAACGGCAGGTTTTGACTTGGATCCGCCCCGGTGGCACATGGGTCGGAACCTGTGGGATTGACCAGAATGACCGAGAACCAGCCGACCGCCGCCGTGTTGCTGATTGGCGACGAGATCCTCTCCGGTCGCACCAAGGACAAGAACCTGGGTTTCCTGGCCGACTATCTGACTGCCTTGGGAATTGACCTGAAGGAGGCCCGGATCGTCGCGGATGTCGAGGCCGAGATCGTGACCGCCGTCAACGCACTGCGGTCACGCTATACCTATGTTTTCACCACCGGCGGCATCGGTCCCACCCATGACGACATCACGGCCGATGCCATGGCCAGGGCCTTCGGTGTGCCGATTGGCCATGACCCCCGGGCGGTGGAGATCCTGATGACCTATTTCAAGGCCAATGGCCGTGAACCCAACGAGGCCCGCTTGCGCATGGCCCGCATTCCGGAGGGCGCCACGCTCATTGCCAATCCGGTGTCGGCAGCGCCCGGGTTCCAGATCGGCAATGTCTTCGTCATGGCCGGCGTTCCCAAGATCATGAATGCCATGATGGACGACGTGGCGCCGCGGCTCTCGCGCGGCGTGCCGATGCAGACCCGCAGCATCGAGTTCCTGGGCGGGGAAGGGGATGCGGCGCGGCCGCTGGGCGAGATCCAGAAGCGATTCCCAGCTGTGGTGATCGGCTCCTATCCATTCCAGACGCCGGAGGGCTTCGGCACCAATCTGGTGCTTCGCTCGCGCGATGCTGCAGCGCTTGACGAGGCCCATGACGCCGTCGCCGCAATGGCGCAGCAGCTGACGGGCGAGGGAAAGGCGCGCGGCTGGCGCTAGGCTGCCAGCGCCCGCTTCACCTTCTCAGTCAGGTCATTGCGGGTGAAGGGCTTGTTGACCAGGTCGATGGCGTTCGGCAACTCCTCCTGCATCTGGCGGAGCGAGCCTGGCGCATAGCCGGACATGAAGAGGACCTTGAGTTCGGGCCGCACTTCCAGAGCCTTCAGTGCCATTTCTGGGCCGTTCATGCCGCCCGCCATGATCACGTCGGACAGGACGAGGTCGATATCCCTCCGTTCGGTAATGGCCTGCAGGCCTTCCGCACCGCTTGAGGCGATCAGCACGTCAAAGCCCATGTCCTCGATCATTGCCGCTGCGACGTCCCGGACCGATGGATTGTCCTCGACCACAAGAACCAGCGGGCGCTTGGATGGCACCGTCTCGCTGCCGACGGCCACGACAGGGGCTTCCGGCATGGCTGGCCTGGCGCTGGCGGCCACATCGCGCGCGGGCGCGGTCGTTGCGGATACCGAGTCCGTGGCGTTCAGCAGCCGCGGCAGATAGAGGCGCATCGTTGTGCCGTGGCCAACTTCGGAATAGATCTTGATGTGCCCCCCCGACTGCTTGGCGAAGCCGTAGATCATGGACAGGCCAAGGCCTGATCCCGCTTCCGGTCCCTTTGTAGTGAAGAACGGCTGGAAGACCTTCTCGATGTTTTCCGCCGCGATGCCGCAACCGGTGTCGGTGACAGCGATCTCGACATAGTCGCCGGGTGGGACGTCTTCCATGTCGGCGCAGGAGGCGGCATCCAGCGTGCGGTTGAAGGTCTCGATGGTGATGCGACCACCCTTGGGCTTCATGGCGTCGCGGGCATTGATGCAGAGATTGAGCACAGCCGTCTCCAGCATCGTGGCATCGGTGCGGACCGGCCAGATGCTCGTCGCCGTGATGATGTCGAGATCGACCGTGGCACCCACGGCATGACCGAGGATGCCGCGCATGCGGTCGAGCAGGGCGTTGACGTCGAGTTCGCGCTTCTGGAGGGTTTGCTGACGTGAAAAGGCCAGCATGCGCTTGGTGAGTTCGGATCCGCGCTCTGCAGCCTCGTGTGCGGCGCGAATGCGCTTCAGGGCGCGTTCGTCGTTCTTCACCAGCTGTTCCACCAGTTGGAGATTGCCGCCGGACGGGGCGTAGCGGGCGATCTCGATGAGTCGCTGGAGCTTCTCCTTTTCCACGGGCTGCTTCTTGAAGAAACGTACGGAGCGGCGGGATCGGAGAAACTGCACGGCCTGTTCCTCGCTGATCTGCAGGTCCTTCTCGA
>JAPLOT010000262.1 GCA_026400595.1 Alphaproteobacteria bacterium
ATGGCAAGACCTATGAGGGCGACGTCCATATCAGCCAGCTCATCAAGGGCGAGGAGAAGGCGCTGCACTCGGCGATCACGGTGGCCACGGGCCAGACCCGCAGGGCGATCGAGCAGGAGGATTTCGAGGGCGCCATGGCGGCCATCGCCAAGCTGCGTGCGCCGGTCGATGCCTTTTTCGAGCATGTGACGGTGAACGACAAGGACGCCACCTTCCGCGAGAACCGCCTGAAGCTCCTGAACCGCATCCGCCAGGCGACGCTGGATGTTGCGGATTTCTCCCGGATCGAAGGCTGAGCGAAAGCCCCACCGGCCCTCATCCGGCCTTCGGCCACCTTCTCCCGCAAGCGGGAGAAGGGTCGAACAGAGATTATCCCTCTCCCATGCGCAGCGTGGGAGAGGGTGCCCGAAGGGCGGGTGAGGGCCCGCGCGGCAGCGCGGGTGGTGGCGACCGGTGCTGCCGCACCAGCCCTCGTCCGGCGCTGCGCGCCACCTTCTCCCGCAGGCGGGAGAAGGGTCGAACACAGATCACCCCTCTCCAATCATCCCTCTCCCGTGCGTAGCATGGGAGAGGGTGCCCGCAGGAGAGGAGGAGGATGAAGGATGAGGACGAGAGGCGGCGAGATGATGAAGGTGTCGTAGATGTTGCGCACCAGCACGCCATTGTCGCGGCAGCGGTTGGCGACCGCCTTGCCGAAGCCATCGGAGGATTCGAAGGGTGCCTTGCTCTTGCGGTCGGCCACCAGCTCGACGCCGATCATCAGGCCCTTGCCGCGCACGTCGCCGACATGGGGCTGGCGGTCCTGCAGGGCGCGCAACCGCTCGAGGAAATAGCCGCCGACGCTGGCGGCATTGCCCGCGAGATCCTCCTTCACCACGATGTCGAGATTGGCCAGCGCCGCGGCACAGGCCAGCGGATGCGCCAGATAGGTATTGCCATGCATGAACCAGGCATCGGGATTGTTGCGGAAGGCCTGTTCGATGCGGGCGTTGAACATGGTGGCGCCGAGCGGTACGTAGCCCGAGTTGATGCCCTTGGCGAAGACCATGATGTCGGGTGCTACGCCCCAGAGGCGCGAGCCGAAGAGGCTGCCGGTGCGACCGAAGCCGGTCACCACCTCGTCGGCGATGAGCAGGATGCCGTGCTTGTCGCAGACCTTGCGCACCAGAGGCCAGAATTCGGCCGGCGGCACGATGAGGCCGCCCGCCCCCTGGATCGGTTCGGCGATGAAGGCGGCAACCGTGCCGGGGCTCTGGTCCTCGATGGCGCGGTCGAGCAGCATGGCGCAGATCTGCGCCAGTTCGGCCGGATCCTCCGTGAAGGGATTGCGATAGACATAGGGCGTCTCGGTGCGGATGAAGCCGGGCATGAGCGGCTCGAACATGGCGCGGAAGGCCGGCGTCCCGTTGGCGGAGAGCCCGCCCATGGCAACGCCGTGGTAGGCGCGCTGCAGGGAAATGAACTTGGTGCGTTCGGGCTTGCCGGCAAGCTTCCAGTATTGCCGCGCCAGCTTGATGGCGCCTTCGATCGCTTCCGAGCCGCCGGTGGCGAAGAAGGCCTGGGTCATGCCCTCCTGCCCTGTGAGTTCGACGAGCAGCTTGGACAGCTCGATGGCGCGGGCATGGGTGGTGCCGCCGAAGAGCGAGTAGTATTGCAGCTTGTGGAGCTGCGCCTCGATGGCCGCGATGATCTCCTTGCGGCCGTGGCCGGCATTCACGTTCCACAGCCCGCCCTGGCCGTCGATGTAGTCCTTGCCGTCGATGTCGTAGACGACGGCGCCCCTGCCCTCCTCGATGATGAGCGGCTTCTCCTTGGCGGTCGCATCCGGACTGGCGAATGGGTGGAACATGTATTCGGCGTTCCAGGCCTTGACGTTCTTGCTGTTGATGCGGTCCATCCTTGCCTCCACTGCCCTGTGCGACGGCGCAAGTCTGTCATGGATCTGGCGATGCGCCAATGGCGCGAAGGTTCCGACCCGCGCCACATCGCCGCCTGCTTGCTTTACCCTCTTTCTGCAACCTGACAGCGATCCGCAGTCGGCGGCATGCCGCCTGCAGGGCGTCCCGGCATCACGCCGCGCCCCGGCGCGGGACCAAAACGAAACACCATACCTCCAGAGATCGAAACGCTCAGGCGACCATGACCAAATTCAACCAGATCTCCCAACCCGGCGCGACAAAGGCAGAGCGGCGCAAGGCGGTGCGGCGGCCGACCTATCTCGCGGCGTCGATCCTCGAACCCCAGCAGGGCAAGATCTCGAACTGCCAAGTCAACAACATCTCGCGGACCGGTGCCAAGGTCAGCATCAGCGGTGCGGCGACGATCCCGCCGGTGTTCTGGCTGCAGATCAGCGGCGACGCGGATCTGCGCTACTGCGCCGACGTCTGGCGCAAGGACCGTAACATCGGCGTCGACTTTGCTGCCGAGCGGGCGCTTCGCGAGATCGAGGACGAGCTGGCGCTGGCCAGGGCGCGGCTGCGCCTCTCGGACCCAGAACGCGCCCGCGCATCGCACTGGACCGCGGGTCATCGGCCGCACCACAGGACACCGGGCTGACGCAGCGGTCACAACGGCGCTGCGTCAACGGAGGAGATTGCCGCGATCGCCGCCAGGCCGCTACGGCGTCACGTCTATGCGCTGCACCGGCTTGGGCCGGGTAAGGCCCTTCCAGATGGCGTTGGCGACGTTGACAGGTGCATTGGGCTGGCGGGCGACGAAGGTTCCGTCGCCAGGCTTGGCGCGCATGTCGCCCTCGTGCCAGGCGATGCGCCCGCGCGACAGCACCGTCTTCGGGACGCCGGTGCACTGGTAGCCCTCGAAGACATTGTATTCGATGCGGCTGACCTGCTTCCTGGCCGTGATGGTCTTTGTCGCCTTCGGGTCCCAGATCACGATGTCGGCGTCGCTGCCCACCATGACCGCGCCCTTCTGCGGATACATGTTGAGGATGCGCGCGATGTTGGCGGAGGTGGCCGCGACGAATTCCTCCTTGGTGAGGCGGCCGGTGTTGACGCCCGCCGTCCACAGCACCGGCATGCGGTCTTCGAGGCCGCCGGTGCCGTTGGGGATCCTGGTGAAGTCGGTGAGGCCGTTGCGCTTCTGCTTGATGGTGAAGGCGCAGTGATCGGTGGCGACCACACTCAAGGTACCCGACTGCAACCCGGCCCAGAGCGTGTCCTGATGCTTCCTGTTGCGGAAGGGCGGGCTCATCACGCGGCCGGCGGCATAGTCCCAGTCCTTGTTCTGGTATTCGCTGTCGTCGAGCACGAGGTACTGCACCAGCGGCTCGCCGAAGACGCGCTGGCCCGCCTGCTTGGCGCGGCGGATGGCATCATGAGTCTGCTCGCAGGAGACATGCACGATGTAGAGCGGACAGCCCGCCATGTCGGCGATCATGATGGCGCGGTTGGCGGCTTCGCCCTCCACTTCCGGCGGGCGCGAGTAGGAATGGCCCTCGGGGCCGGTGACGCCGCGGGCCAGGAGATCGGCCTGCATGCGCGCCACCACGTCGCCGTTCTCGGCATGGACCAGCGGCAGGGCGCCGAGCTGGGCGCAGCGCTTGAAGGAATTGTAGAGCTCATCGTCATTGACCATGAGCGCGCCCTTGTAGGCCATGAAATGCTTGAAGGTGTTGATGCCGTAGGTCTTGACCACGGTCTCCATCTCGTCGTGGATCTGCGGGCTCCACTGGGTGACGGCCATGTGGAAGGAATAATCCGCCGCCGCCTTCTCGGCCTTGTGGCGCCAGGCCTGGTAGGCCTTGAGCATGGATTCGCCGGGTGCGGGAATGCAGAAGTCGACGATCATGGTTGTGCCGCCGGAGAGGCCCGCCTTGGTGCCCCATTCGAAATCGTCGGCCGAGACGGTGCCCATGAACATGAGCTCCATGTGGGTGTGCGGATCGATGCCGCCCGGCATGACATAGCAGCCGCCGGCGTCGATGACCTCCTTGCCCGACAGGCCCTGGCCGATGGCGACGATCCTGCCGCCGTCGATCAGGACATCGGCGCGCTGCGAATGATCGTGATTGACGACGGTGCCGCCGCGGATGAGGGTGGTCATGGTGCTTGCTCCCTAGTGAAGGCGGTTGACGGAGACCAGCGCCGCGCGCTGCTGCGGGCTGAGACCGAATGGATTGACAATCGTCACGCCGTTCCATGCAAAGCCATGCTGCATGTCTTCGGACAGAAGAC